>JAUYEC010000036.1 GCA_030691585.1 Candidatus Omnitrophota bacterium | reverse complement strand
CCATAAACGTTACTGACCTGCAGAGCTCGGTGATGCGCCTGGGGTCGCTGGCAGTCTGCAGCCAATTAGTGCAAAAGGGATTTGAGCCGGTATTACAGGTTACTTGCCGCGACAGGAACCGTCTGGCTCTGCAGTCCGATTTGCTTTCTGCCGCCAGCTTAGGCATTCAAAATGTTTTAATCCTTACCGGCGACCATCCCGCGCTTGGCGACCATCCCGAAGCAAAACCCGTGTTTGACCTGGATTCAGTGCAATTATTGCAGGTGGCTAAAAATTTAGAGCTTGGCCAGGATATGAAAGGCAATAAACTCGACGGCCGGCCTCCAAAATTCTGCCTGGGCGCGGTGGTAAATCCCGGCGCTGACCCGTTGGAGCCGCAGATCATGAAGATGGAGAAAAAGATCGCCGCGGGCGCGGAATTTTTTCAGACCCAAGCCGTCTACGATATAAAAGTTTTTGAAAATTTCTTGAGCAAGATCAAACACTTAAAAGTCACTATTTTAGGCGGGATCGTGCTCTTGAAGTCAGCCGGCATGGCCCGCTATATGAATAAGAACGTCGCCGGCGTGTTTGTCCCGGATAACCTGATCAAGGAGATGGAAGAGACCAAGGACAAAGCAGCAAAATCCGTGGAGATCGCGGCGCGTCTTATTAAGGAATTAAAGCCGATGTGCCAAGGGATCCACATCATGCCCATTGGTTGGGATAAAGTTGTGCCGTCAGTGCTTGACGCTTCGGGGTTGTAAAATATAAGGAGGTTTCTTGATGGGTAATGTTGAGCAAAGATCGATTGATAAGGCCACGCAGGAAGTCTTAAAAAAAGCGCAGGCCGAAAATATCAATACCGTCTGGGACAGGTTTGACCAGCAGCAGCCGCAATGCGGCTTTGGCCAGCTGGGCCTGTGCTGTACGGTTTGTAATATGGGCCCCTGCCGCATTGATCCTTTCGGAGAAGGCGCGCAAACCGGCGCCTGCGGCGCAAATGCCGATACCATCACCGCAAGAAATCTGGCGCGTAAGGTCGCAGTTGGTGCGTCCGCGCATTCCGACCACGGCCGGGATGTCGCCCACACCTTATCGCTTATTTCCGACGGGGCAAAGCATACGCATAAAGGTGGGCACAGTCATTCTTATGAGATATCAGATGTGGAAAAATTAAAGGCCCTGGCAGTAGAATTCGGAATTGATAGCACAAAAAATAAAGATGAAATGGCCAAGGAGCTTTCTAAGAAACTGTTGGAAGAATTCGGCCGGCAGCAGGGAGAGTTGACCTTTACCAAACGCGCCCCGAAAAAGCGCCAGGAGATCTGGAAAAAATTAGGGATCACCCCGCGCGGCATTGACCGGGAAGTGGTAGAACTTTTGCATACCACTACCATGGGCGTGGATAATGATTATAAGAATTTGATCCAGTCGGGTATGCGCTGTGCGCTTTCTGATGGCTGGGGCGGTTCGATGATCGCCACTGACGTGCAGGATATCATCTTAGGCAGTCCGCAGCCGATACGCGGCAAGGTAAATCTCGGGGTATTAAAAGAGAATTACGTCAATATCGTCGTGCATGGCCATGAGCCAGTTCTCTCCGAGATGGCGGTAAAGGCAGCACAGGATCCGGAGTTGTTAAAATTAGCCAAGAAGATGGGCGCTGAGGGAATAAACCTGGCGGGTATCTGCTGTACCGCCAATGAAGTGCTGATGCGCCACGGAATTCCCGTGGCAGGAAATTTCCTCCAGCAGGAATTGGCGATCATTACCGGTGCGGTAGAGGTGATGATGGTCGATGTGCAGTGCATCATGCCTGCGTTACAGGAAGTAGCCGCCTGTTTTCACACTAAACTCGTCACTACAAGTCCCAAGGCGCGTTTTCCGGGAGTGACCCACATTGAATTTAACCCAGAGAACGCCTATGAGACTACAAAACAAATAGTAAAACTGGCGGTGGAAAACTTTAGCGCGCGAAATAAAGAACGGGTGAATATCCCGGCTGAAGAAATGGACCTCGTTGCCGGATTCACCAAAGAAGTAGTCTTCCAGATATTAGGAGGGAAATACCGCGCCACCTACAGGCCATTAAACGAGGCGATCATCTCCGGGCGCTTACGAGGGCTTGCCGGTGTAGTCGGCTGCAATAACCCGCGGCAGACCCATGATTATTTTCATACTACCCTGGTTAAAGAGTTGATCAGGCATGACGTTTTAGTCCTTCAGACCGGCTGTTCAGCTATTGCCTGCGCCAAACAGGGATTACTTATTCCTGAGGCGGCAAAGTTATACGCGGGGCAAGGTTTGCAGGAAATTTGCGAGGCAGTAGGAATTCCTCCGGTGTTGCATCTTGGCTCTTGCGTGGATAACTCGCGCATATTGACTGCGGCCAGCCACGTCATCACCGAGGGCGGCCTGGGTGAGGATATTTCGGACCTGCCGGCTGCCGGATGCGCTCCGGAATGGATGTCTGAGAAGGCCATCACCATCGGGTTTTATTTTGTGGCCTCGGGTGTCTATACTGTTTTTGGCGCCAGCCCTTTTGCCACAATGGGCAGTAAGAACGTGACCGATTATTTGACTAAGGGCTTAGAGGGTGTTACCGGGGGCTCGTTCGAGTTCTGCGACGATCCCATTAAAACCGCGAAGCTTATGATCGCGCATATTGATAAGAAGCGGCAGGACCTGAAATTGAAACCGGCGATGTACGAAGCCGGCAAAGCCTAAGGGCATATAAAGAAAATGAAGCAACTCTTATATGAAGTAAAAAAGTGTTTGGGCTGCAGGTCTTGCGAAGTCGCCTGCGCTTTGGCGCATTCCCTGTCCGGAGATTTGTATAAAGCGCTTGATGAAGAAAAGCTTTCAATGCCGAGGAAAAAGGTGCTCGCCTGCGGGGGAAAAAATTATCCGGTATCCTGCCGGCATTGCGAAGATGCTTTATGCGTGGATGCCTGTATGGCCGGCGCTTTAGTCTTCGATAAACAGAAGGGCCAGGTTTTGCATGATGCGGAGCGCTGCGTCGGCTGCTGGATGTGTGTGATGGTCTGTCCCTATGGGGCGATCAGGCCGGATATTAAAGATAAAATGCCCTTGCGCTGCGACAAGTGTAAGGATAAAGATGAACCTGCTTGTGTCAAGGCCTGCCCTACCCGGGCGGTGATCGAGCAGGAAAAGGCAGAGGTAAAGAAATGAAGCAATTCGTGATTATCGGAAATTCCGCCGCCGGTATTGCCGCGGCCGAGGCGATACGTAAGGCAGATAAACAATCCGCGATCACCATTATCTCAGATGAAGATTATCCCGCCTATTGCCGCTGCCTTATTTCGTATTATTTGGCGGGGCAAGTATTAGTTGATAAAATCTTATACCGGCCGGAAAATTTCTATAAGGAAAATAATATTACGCTCTTGTTGAATAAAAAAGTAGAGCGGGTTGACCCCAAGAAGAACAGATTGGTCTGCGTCGATAAGGCCCAGATCCCGTTTGACGCGCTGCTGGTGGCCACCGGCTCAAGCCCTAAATTCCCCGAGGTAAAAGGCATAAAAAAGGAGAATGTTTTTGGCCTGCGCACCATAAAAAACGCGACAGAGATCGCCGAGCGGCTGCCGATGACTAAAACCGCCTGCGTCTTAGGCGGAGGATTAGTCGGCCTTAAGGCTGCTTACGCGCTAAGCAAGAGAAATATCGATACAAAAGTGATCGTAAAATCTAAACAGGTGCTTTCGCAGATGCTGGATTTTGCTGCCGCCGGATTCGTCCAGCGCAGGTTGGTCGAGCATGGCGTCGAGCTGGTCTTGGGCCAGGACGCCGTAGAGATCATCGGAGAGGGCGAGATTAAGGCGGTCAAGCTGGATTCAGGAAAGGCCATTGGCTGCGAGCTGGTAGTTGTGGGCAAAGGTGTCAAGCCCAACATTGAGTTGGTAAAGGATACGGGAATAAAGATAAACGAAGGAATTATCGCCAATAATCTCCTGCAGACAAGTATTCCCAATATCTATACTGCCGGAGATGTCTGTGAAAGTTTTGATATTACTGTCCAAGCACCCTCTATAAACGCGCTTTGGCCGGTGGCCGTGGAGCAGGGGAGGGCAGCCGGTGTGAATATAGCCGGCGGAAATATTATTTACGACGGTTCCCTGGGCATGAATGCCCTGGAATTTTTCGGGCTGGCGGTTGTATCCCTGGGGATGTATAAAGTGCCTGACAAAGACCCATCTTACGAAGAGCTGGTCCTGGATAATCCTAAAGAAGAAACTTACAAAAAGATAGTTTTAAAAAATAATGTTATCGTCGGTGTGATCCTGGTAAAAAAAATCAGTAACAGCGGTGTTTTCTTAAGTTTGATGCGTAAAAAGGCGGATGTGTCTGTATTTAAAAATAGCTTGCTGGACGATAATTTTGGCTATCCGGCAATAAAAGATTTAATGCCTGATAAGGAGCGGATCTATGTCTAAGATTGTGGCAGCCAGTGTCATTAGAGGTGCGCATCAGATTTTTAAGGAGGCGTCGGAATCTCTTGAGAAGGCCATAAAGGGCAAAGGGCCTGCTCAAAAGATCGGGTTTCCCGAGACCGCGTTTTATCTTCCTATGGCCAATGCCTTATTGGGGGCCAGGGTTGAGACATTAAAGGACGCCGCAAAGATCTTAGAACACGCAAAAACCCTGCTGCCGCAGTTGCCGTCGGAAAATGTATGGCTTCCTTACTTAGGCGATGCCTTAAACGCCGGGATGTCGGCGTTATTCTGCGAAGAGATCATCGTAGCACTGCGTTACCTTAATAATGAGGAGCCGCAAAAGGATTGCAACGGTTTTTTCTCCGATACCATTTTGCGTTCGCTGGGTATTCAGTTGGTCGATGGCCGCATGTCCGGATTTGCTGCGATTCTAGGGGCCGCCCCGGACAATAAAACCGCGGTACAGATCATCCGCGACTTGCAGGAGAGGAACATTTTGATTTTCGTGGGCTCGCAGGTTAAAGGCCGCTCGATCATCGACCAGCTTTTAGAAGAGAACGTGCAGATGGGCTGGGATAATTATATCGTGCCTTACGGCCGCGATACAATTTCGGGTATTTATCCTTTGAACTGGGCGATCCGCGCGGCATTGACCTTCGGCGGCATTAAGCCGGGCCAGGCAGACAAGGCGCTGGCGTATACGAAAGATCGCGTGCTTGCTTTTGGCCTTGTGTTAGGCGAATTAGACGACATTAAATACGCTACCGGAGCCGGTGCGATCAATATGGGCTTTCCGATTATTGCCGATACGGATATCCCGGAAATAAAACCTTCCGGTATCACTACTTACGAGGCGCTGGTTAAAGAGCTCGACCGCAAAAAACTTGTTCCCCGTTGCGTCGAGGTCCGGGGGATCAAGGTGCATATTTCCTCTGTGCCCATCCCTGTGGCCTATGCCGCGGCTTTTGAAGGCGAGCGCGTCCGGCGTGAGTCAATGCATGTAGAATTTGGCGGAAAGGCCAGCCTTGCCTTTGAATATTTGAGTGCCAGGGGTGAGACGGAAGTCGAAGACGGTTTGATTGAATTATCCGGCCCGGATATTGACAGCCTGCCGCAGGGAGTTAAGTCATTGCCCCTTGCCATCATCGTGGATGTTTACGGCCGGAAAATGGAAAAGGATTTTGAACCCATACTGGAACGCCATGTCCACCGTTTCGTAAATTACGCCATGGGCCTGATGCATGTCGGCCAGCGCGACATGAACTGGATCAGGGTCAGTAATGATGCCTTTAACAAAGGTTTCCGCATTAAACACATCGGAACAATACTTCATGCGATGCTGCATCAGGAATATAACGCCATCGTAGACAAAGTGCAGGTCAGGCTCTATACGCGGCAGGCCGATGTGGAAAAACTGCTGGTGCAGGCTAAAGTTACTTATGACGAGCGCGACGCCCGCCTCGGCGGGATGACCGATGAAAGCGTGGATACTTATTATTCCTGTTTATTGTGCCAATCGTTTGCGCCTAACCACGTATGCGTGGTCACTCCCGAGCGCCTGGGTTTATGCGGCGCGTATTCGTGGCTCGATGCCAAGGCCTCCTTTGAGATTACTCCTACCGGCCCTAACCAGCCTATCGTCAAGGGTAAAGTGGAGGACGCCCGTCTTGGCCAATGGGATAAGATCAATGAATTTGTGGCGCAAAAGTCCAATAAGACCATTGAAAAGGTGAGTATGTATTCGCTGATGGAGAGTCCTCAAAGTTCGTGTGGCTGCTTTGAGTGCATTATCGCCATTGTCCCGGAAGCCAACGGAGTGATGATCGTGCACCGTGATTATTCCGGCATGACTCCCTGCGGCATGAGTTTTACTACTCTTGCCGGTTCTGTCGGCGGCGGGGCGCAGACCCCGGGATTTTTAGGTATCGGCAAATTGTATATACTGAGTAAAAAATTCATTTCCGCGGAAGGCGGCTT
>JAUYEC010000201.1 GCA_030691585.1 Candidatus Omnitrophota bacterium | reverse complement strand
TGTAATGCTCTCGGCCCAGCGGCTCTGCCGCAGGGTATGCCTCAAGTGCAGGGAGCCGGTTGAGGTCAGCGAAGATTTTTTGAAAAAGGCCGGCTTCGGCCAAAAGTGCGTTTTTTACCGGGCAAAGGGCTGCAAGTATTGTAACAATTCGGGGTTTTTCGGCAGGATAGCCATTCTTGAGGCGGTCTTGATTGATGATACCATGAGGGAAATGATCATCAGGAAAAAATCGCTTGATGAAATAAAGGAATACGCGGCGGGAACAAACGGCATGAAAATGCTCAGGGATGACGCTTTCGTAAAGGTAAGAGAAGGCCTGACTACATTGGATGAGGCTCTACGGATAACTACGGAGGAATAGCGAAAAATGGTTGAAACAGGAAGAATACTTTTAGCCGCCGCCGACGAGAATTTGAAAAAAAACATTTTCGACGGCTTGAACTCTAAATTCGCGGTTGAATTTGTATCAGGCATGGATGCGGCAGCGGAAAAGTTTAAACACGACAGTTTTGACGTTGTGATTGCCGAATGCGCCGGGGGCGAGCCTAAGTTTGAAGGTTTTATCAAGGAGCTTAAGAAGATCGACCCGGATTGCGTTGTGATAGCATTGGCTATTAACAAGAATGAGCAGGAGGCAAGCGGCCTTATGAGTTTAGGGGCCTACGATTTGTTTTATCCGCCGCTGGAGATGGAGAAATTAGCGCTTGTTATTGATAAAGCCGTACAGATGCATATGATGATGGTTGCAAACCGCAGGTTGATCCATGGCCTGAAGGAGCATAACGTTACCCTGGAAAAGCAGAATATTCTGCTGGCGAAAAGAATAGAGGAGTCAACGAAGAATTTATCCAAGCTCTACGAGGACCTGCATTCCACGTATCTGCGTACGGTAAAAGTCCTGGCGCAGGCAATCGATGCCCGGGATCATTATACCCATAGCCATTCGGAAAACGTGGCCCGGTACGCCACCGCAATAGCGGCGCAGATGGGGCTCTCGGTTAAGGATACAGAGGTGATCAGAGAGGCCTGCGAATTGCATGATTTAGGAAAAATAGGCATAGAAGACAATATTTTAACTAAAAGCGGGCCGTTGAGCAAGGAGGAATGGGAACAGATAAAAAGGCATCCGGTAATAGGGGCCCAGATCCTGGAGCCGTTGACCTTTTTAAATGACGTGACCGCACTCGTGCGCCAGCACCACGAGCATTATGACGGCACGGGTTATACCGAAGGCAGGAAGGGCGAGGATATATTGCTGGGGGCCCGCATTATACACCTGGCTGATGCCTATGAGTCCATGCGCTCGGCGCGATCCTACCGCAAGGTGCCGTTATCGCGAGCCGAAACAGTGGAAGAAATCAAAAAAAATTCAGGTACGCAGTTTGATCCCGAAGTGGTCAGGGCTTTTTTGAATATAGTTGATAATCTCTGAAATTTCGTTTAATATATAAGCATGAGTACCTACGAATATAGCGCTAAAAATAAACTTGGGGCAGCCGTCAACGGCATCCTGGATGCCAAGTCGGTTGCCGATGCCGCGGAGCTGCTGCATAAAAAAGAACTGACCATTATTTCCGTGCGGGAGGCCAAAGCAAAGGCCGAGGTGCGTCAGGCAGCCGGAAAAAAGATCAAGCTTGATGATATGGTCATCTTTTCGCGGCAGCTCTCTACGATGATAGAAGCCGGCATCACGCTGGTCTACGCCCTGGGGATATTGTCGGAACAGGTGGAAAATAAGGATCTCAGGCAGATAGTCGTTGTGGTCAAGCGCGATATAGAGGGCGGCTGCAGTTTCTGCGATGCCCTAAGCAAACATCCGAAGGCATTTTCCGAATTATTCATAAATA
Organism: Candidatus Omnitrophota bacterium; assembly: GCA_030691585.1. Classification (GTDB taxonomy): domain Bacteria; phylum Omnitrophota; class Gorgyraeia; order Gygaellales; family Profunditerraquicolaceae; genus JAUYEC01. The sequence continues at coordinate 1,688 of JAUYEC010000201.1, read as the reverse complement.
TGGTAAGAGCAGGAGAGGCCGCCGGTAAGCTTGAAGATGTGCTTGACCGCCTGGCAACTTATCTGGAAAAATCATCGGCGCTGGCCAGGAAGATCCGCTCAAGCCTGGTATATCCGGCGGTAGTCGTGTCTATGTCGGTAGTGATCACGGCGGTCTTATTGCTGAAGGTCGTGCCGACCTTTAAGGGTATTTTCAGTACACTGGGAGAGAATCTGCCTTTGCCGACCCAGATCCTTATCGCCACTAGCGACCTTATGCAGAAGTATTTTCTATTATTGTGCGGCATCCTGATAATAGCGATTTTTATGCTAAAAAGGTTCATCGCCACAAAAGCCGGCCGTTACTTAGTCGACAAGGAAAAATTGAGCCTTCCGGTTCTCGGGCCGCTTTTTAGAAAACTGGCGGTGGCAAAATTCGCGCGCACATTTTCTACCCTGGTCAAGAGCGGCGTACCGGTTTTGGGCGCGCTTGAGATTGTAAGCAAGACCTCCGGGAACAAGGTCGTGGAAGAAGCGGTTATGGATTGTTCCAAGTCGGTGCGTGACGGCGAGGCCATAGCCCGGCCGCTTACTAAAAGCGGAGTTTTTCCCCCGATGGTCTGCGGCATGATCAGCATAGGCGAGCAGACCGGGCAATTGGAAAAAATGCTTTCTAAGATCGCTGATTTTTATGACGAGCAGGTAGATGCCGCGGCCTCTGCGCTGACCAGCATGATCGAGCCGTTGGTGATCGCTTTTTTAGGTGTCGTAATAGGCGGTATTGTCATCGCCCTGTTCCTGCCGATATTCAAGTTATCGGAGTTGATCTCCAGATAAACAGCCGCCGGGTTTTTTGTAGGGACAGGTTTAAAACCTGTCCCTACAGCTGGGGTTATAAAAAAAACTATAAAAAAAGCTTGACAAAAATGTAAAGTAATATATACTCTAGAGCACACCTCAATAGGGGTAATGTAGCGCACTTCCAAGCGTGAATAAAAAAAGACAGACATTGACAAGATTCAATTAATCAGAAGTAGCCGACAAAGGCGTAAATTTTAAAGACGCCCCGTAGATGTCGGGGCGCCTTTTTTTTGTCTACCCATTAGCCTGGTGCTAATTAAGGGTTTCGCTCTTTTGAAAATTTAAATAGCCAAGCGGACCTGGTGAATGCAAATTCGCCAAGGTCAATTATTTTGAGGTAACAAAAAAATAAAATCATAGAGCCATTATTTAGACTTTCTAATTTATTTCGGAGAGTTTGATCCTGGCTCAGAGTGAACGCTGGCGGCGTGGATTAGGCATGCAAGTCGAGCGATACTTTTTTCCTAAGTTTGTGAAGCCGTAAGGCCGAACTTTCAAGGGAAAAAAGATATAGCGGCAGATTGGTGAGTAATACGCGAGTAATTTACCTTTAAGCCGGGGATAGCCTAGCGAAAGTTAGGGTAATACCCGATGTGTTCAGGGTGGCATAAGCTGTCCTGTGTAAAGTCGGCCTTTAAAAAGTTGATGCTTAGAGATGAGCTTGCGTCCTATCAGCTAGTTGGTGAGGTAACGGCTCACCAAGGCTTATGACGGGTAGCTGGCCTGAGAGGGTGGTCAGCCACACGGGGACTGAGACACTGCCCCGACTCCTACGGGAGGCTGCAGTCGAGGATCTTTAGCAATGGGCGAAAGCCTGACTATGCGACGCCGCGTGAGGGATGAAGGTTT
>JAUYEC010000098.1 GCA_030691585.1 Candidatus Omnitrophota bacterium | reverse complement strand
CTAGCTAAGCAGAAAGAAGTCCCCGCCGCTGCAGTCCGCCGCATCAAAAGAAAAGCCAAATTCAATCTACAACAGATAAACAAAATAGAAGAGAAGACACAGCATGATGTGGTTGCTTTTGTGACCAACGTCGCCCAGAGTATTGGCCCTGACGCCAAATACCTGCATTTGGGGCTGACCTCGTCGGATGTTTTAGACACTACCCTTGGCGTGCAGATGGCCGCGGCATCAGATATAATTATCGATGACCTGAACCGGCTGTTAAAGGTTTTGGCGGCCAAGGCCAAAGCCTATAAAGATATGGTTTGTATCGGCCGCACCCACGGGGTGCATGCCGAGCCGACCACCTTTGGCTTGAAACTGGCCCTTTGGTATGATGAAACCAGGCGTAATCTGGCGCGTTTGAAGTTGGCCAAGGAAGAGATCTCTGTTGGTAAACTTTCCGGCGCAGTAGGCACTTATTCCAATATTGAGCCTGAAATAGAAAAATATGTTTGCGCAAAGCTTGGGCTGAAACCCACTAATATTGCCACTCAGATAATCCAGAGGGATATTCATGCTGTTTTTATGGCGAGGCTTGCGATTATCGGCTCAAGTTTAGAGAAATTCGCCACGGAAATCCGCCATCTCCAGCGCACTGAAGTCCTTGAGGCGGAAGAGCCGTTCGGCAAAGGGCAAAAGGGTTCATCGGCCATGCCGCACAAGCGCAATCCGGTGATCTGCGAGCGCATCTGTGGCTTGGCGCGTCTTTTGCGCGGCAACGCGCTGGCGGCGATGGAGAATGTGGCCCTATGGCATGAGCGCGACATATCGCATTCTTCAGTAGAACGGGTGATTTTTCCGGATTCGACACTTGCCCTGGACTATATGCTCGATAAATTTATTTATGTCGTTAGCGGAATGAAGGTTTATCCGGATAATATGCTGGCGAATTTAGCGCGCAGCCACGGGTTGATCTTTTCCCAGCGAGTGCTTTTGGCATTGATGGATGCGGGCCTGCCGCGTACGCAGGCATACGATTTGGTGCAGCGAAACGCCATGGATTCATGGGAGAAAGGGACTAATTTTAAAGATAATCTCTTAGGCGACAAAGGCGTCGCCAGGTATCTCGGGAGGGCCAAGTTGGAGAAGGTCTTCAACCTGGATTATTACCTGCGCCGGGTTGACAATATCTTTAAAAAAGTAGGTTTATTGTAATTCCCCGCCTTTTAACCTCTTAACGATATTCAATGGGGCACTAGCAATCTGCAATGAAGCAGAAAAAACGGACAATCTGCAATGGCGCAGAATTGGAGAGGAGACTAAGCATGTCTTGCACAAAAGTTGCGATAACCAGTGAAGTAGTAAAACAACAGGGCCTGTCTGTGGAGGAGTATGAAAGGATAAAGACGCTGCTCGGCCGCGAGCCCAATTACACGGAATTAGGGATGTTCTCGGCGATGTGGAGCGAACATTGTTCTTATAAAAATTCCAAGCCGGTGCTCAAGCTTTTTCCTACCTCGGGCAAGCAGGTCATCCAGGGGCCGGGCGAAAATGCCGGCGTGGTGGATATCGGCGACGGGATGGGCGTTGTCTTTAAGGTCGAGTCGCATAACCATCCTTCGGCAGTCGAGCCGTACGCGGCTTCGGCCACCGGCGGCGGCGGATGCATCCGGGATATTTTTACCATGGGTGCCCGGCCTATCGGGCTCCTGGATTCTCTGCGCCTAGGCAGCCTCGATAAAGAGCGGGTAAAATTCTTGTTTAAAAATATCATCCGCGGGTTTACCGATTACGCCAATGCCGTGGGCATCCCGGCCATAGGCGGGGAGATCTATTTTGACGAGTCCTACGAGGGCAATCCGTTGGTAAACGCGATGACCATCGGGATCGTGAAAAATAATGAGATCGTCAAGGCCAAGGCCAGCGGCGTGGGCAACCTGGTGTTGATCGTAGGGGGTGCAACCGGCAGGGACGGTGTTGCAGGCGCTGCCTTTGCCTCTTCGGGCCTGGATGAAGAGGCGGCTAAAAAAAGTTCGGCCGTGGCTATCGGGGATCCGAAAATGGGCCGCATCTTGCGCGAGGCCTGTTTAGAGCTGATGCATAAAGGCCTGGTCGTGGGCATGCAGGATATGGGCGCTGCCGGCCTGATCTGTTCTACCTCTGAGACCGCTTATAAGGCGGGTACTGGAATAGAAATAGATATCGCGCTTGTGCCGCGCAAGGAAGATAAGATGAGCGCTTACGAGGTGATGCTTTCTGAATCGCAGGAGAGAATGCTGGTCATCGTGGATAAGAACAGATTAGCCGATGTAAAGAAAATTTTTGACAAATGGTCCGTGCCGGTGGACCAGATCGGCCGCGTGACCGCGGATGGCATGGTGCGCGTCAAAGAAAACGGACGCGTAGTCGCCGAGGTCCGCGCGGCAGCGCTAGTGGAAGCGCCGGTTTATAATCGGGAGGCCAAAAAGCCGCAATACCTCTTAGAGGCCAATAAACTGGATCTCTCCAAGATCAAAGAGCCCAAAGATTACAACCAAGCGCTCATCGATCTATTGAGTAACCCGACGATTGCCAGCAAGGGGTGGGTCTTTAAACACGGGGACCCTAAGGTTGCCGGCGACGTATTGTTGGGGCCGGGTTCTGACGCAGGCGTCGTTGCTGTGCCGGGGACTAAAAAAGCGGTTGCCGCTACCACCGATTGCAATTCCACTTATTGTTACCTTGATCCATTTGCCGGAGGCCAGATCGCCGTAGCCGAGGCCGGCCGGAATTTAGTCTGCACCGGGGCAAAGCCGCTGGCGATCACCGACGGAATAAACTTCGGCAGCCCGAAAAACCCGGAAGTCTTCTGGCAGTTCAAGCAGGCGGCTTTAGGGATCTCTAAGGCATGCCGCGCGTTAAATACGCCGGTGGTCAGCGGTAACGTCAGTTTCAATAACGAGAACCCAAAAGGTTCGGTTGACCCGACGCCGATCGTAGGGATGGTCGGAGTGATCAACGACAGGTCCAAGATCATGACCCAGTATTTCAAGGATGCCGGCGATGCTATTTTATTGCTGGGTAAAAATAAAGAAGAGTTAGGCGGCAGCGAATACCTCAAGACCATGCATGGTATAAAGAAAGGCAAGTGCCCGGAAATCAACCTGATCCTGGAAAAAAGCGTGCAGAAGACAACGTTGGAGACAATAGAGAAAGGGTTGGTTTCTTCCGCGCATGATTGTTCTGAAGGCGGGTTAGCCGTGGCCCTGGCGGAGTGCTGCATTTCCGGCCCCGGGAAAAAAATCGGAGCCGAGGTGGAATTGACAGGTGTCAAGATGCGCCCTGACGCGCTTTTATTTTCGGAGAGCCAGTCGCGCATCATCTTAAGCGTTAAGCAAAAGGACGTCAAAAAGGTCCTGCAGATCGCCAAAAAGAATAAAACACCCGTTTGGCTTATCGGCAAGACCGGCACGGAGGCGCTCAAGATCAATAACCTGGTCGATGTCTCCGTCAACCGCATGCATGAGGCATGGGCGGGTGCCATAGAGAAAAAACTTGCCTAGAAATATAAGCCCTGGCGCATCGAGAGGAATTGCTCTGCGGGATCAGAGCAAGAAAGGAAAAGCTTGATGAAAGATAAAATTTACAAAAAGGCTTTTACTTCGGAAGACCCGTGGCGGGTATTCCGGATCATGTCTGAATTTGTGGACGGTTTCGAAACCCTCTCGCAGTTCGGTAAGGCGGTCTCCATATTCGGTTCCAGCCGCACCCTGCCCGGGAATAAGTATTACAAATTAGCCGAGGATACGGCGTATCTTCTGGCCAAAGACGGTTACGCGGTGATCACCGGTAGCGGCCCCGGGATAATGGAGGCGGCCAATAAGGGCGCCAGGAGGGCAGGCGGAAAATCTATCGGCCTGAATATCCAGATCCCCTCGGAGCAGAAATCTAATCCGTATGTGGATACCCTGCTTGATTTTCGCTATTTTTTCGTGCGCAAGGTTATGTTTGTCAAATATGCCAAGGCCTTCGTGATCATGCCCGGGGGGTTTGGCACGCTTGATGAATTCTATGAGGCGGTCAACCTCATCCAGACCGAAAGGATAGATAAATTCCCGGTGGTCTTAGTCGGCCGCAAGTATTGGCAGGGGATGCTGGATTGGGTCAAGGGCACTGTTTTAGAGGAAGCTAATATTTCCAAAAAGGATATGAATATCTTTACGGTAGTGGATAAGCCAAAAGAAGCCCTGAATTTTATAAAAAAGTTCTATCGTAAAAAAAAGGGTTCAACATAATTTTGAGCGGAGGATAAAATGAGCGGGATCTTCGGCGTGGCGGCCAAGGAAAATTGCCAGCAGGACCTGTTCTACGGCACGGATTATCACTCGCACTTAGGCACGCAGTTCGGCGGGCTTGCTGTCTGGAACACCGAATTAAGCCGCAAGATCCACGATATCCGCGGCAGCCAGTTCAAGTCAAAGTTTTATGAGGATTACAAGAAGATGCATGGCAACCGCGGCATCGGCGTGATCAGCGTCAGTGATGAGCAGCCGATCGTGGTCAATTCGCGTTTTGGGGCGTTTGCTATCGTGGTCAATGGTTTTATCGATAACGCCGAAGAGTTAGCCGGGCAGCTATATAAACAGAACCAGTCCTTTAGCGAGGTCACCGACGGCAAGGTCAATACCGCCGAACTCGTGGCAAAATTGATTATCCAGGGTAAGGACCTTGTAAGCGGCATTGAAAAGATGTTTGCTCAAATCAAGGGCTCTTGTTCTTTATTGCTCTTGACCGCGGAGGGAGTTTACGCGGCGCGCGACCGCTCCGGTTATTCGCCTTTGGCGCTTGGGGAAAAAGATGATGCCTGGGCAGTAAGCACGGAAACCAGCGCCTTCTACAATTTAGGTTACAAGGTAAAGAAATTTATCCAGCCCGGAGAGATCGTTCTTTTGACCGAAAACGGGCCGGTGTCTAAAGGTAAGGGTGGAGCCACTAACCAGATCTGTTCTTTTTTGTGGGTCTATACCGGTTTTCCGGCATCCAATTATGACAACATCAACGTAGAAATGGCCCGCGAAAGATGCGGCCGCTGCCTGGCTAAAGGTGATAAGGTAAAAGCGGATATGGCCTGTGGAATCCCTGATTCCGGAACCGCGCACGCCATCGGTTATGCCATGGAGTCGGGTGTTCCGTTTCGCCGGGCGCTGGTTAAATACACACCCGGTTTTGACCGCAGCTACACTCCGCCTTCGCAGGAGACCCGG
>JAUYEC010000087.1 GCA_030691585.1 Candidatus Omnitrophota bacterium | reverse complement strand
ACGGCCATGCTCTTATGGCGGACGTGGTGGGCACGGGGTGCATGGCGGCGTCGGTGATCGGGACGTTTGCGGCAGTGGAGCCGGACTTAGTGAGGGCGGCGGCGGCGGGCTTATCCTGTTTTGGCATAGCCGGTGAGTGCGCGGCGAAGGATTCATCGGGGCCTGCGGGATTCAAAATGAAATTAATTGACGCGTTATATAATTTGGATAAAAAAACGGTTGAGCGCAAGCAGAAGATAGAGCGGGTATGAAGGGGTTTTATTTTATCACGGACGCGCGGTTGAGCCGCGCGGGCAATATAAGCGATGTCCGGAACGCGCTTGCCGCCGGAGTTGAGGTGGTGCAGTACCGTAACAAAGAAGCCTGTTCGCTGGATTTGTACGCGGAGGCGCGAGAGCTCAGGCGATTGTGCCGCAATGTGATATTTTTGATCAATGACCGGCTGGACTTAGCACTTGCTGTTGGGGCTGATGGTGTCCATCTTGGGCAAGATGACCTGCCCTATTGGCCAGCGCGAAAAATTTTAGGCAAAAAAAAGATCATCGGCCTTACCGTGCATACCCTTGCCGGGGCGCAAAGGGCCAAGCGCATAGGCGCCGATTATGTCGGTGTTTCGCCGATATTTAAGACGCGCACTAAAGCGGACGCGGGGCGGCCTGCGGGCATCAAGTTGATCGCGCAGATAAAGAAGAAGGTTAAAATCCCGGTTATCGCTATCGGAGGTATCAATTTAGCCAATGCGGAGGCGGTTATCCGCGCCGGCGCTGATGGGTTATGCGCGATTTCCGCGGTAGTCAGACGGATAAATGTCAAAGTTGAGATCGAAAAATTCCAGAGGCTATTCTACACCTGTTGACGTAGGGGCGGGTTTTAAACCCGCCCTTACATATTTGTTTGCTTTTTAGACCGATTTTTGGTATAAATAGTTTAACAAAGGAGGACGATATGTTTTTAGGATTAGTGGCATATGGGGTTTACGGTGGGGCCTGTATACTAGCACTCATTCTTTGTTTTTCTCCGGATTCCTACAACAGGATAGATGAGGCGTTAAATCTGCAATTAGCCCCAAACCGCGTAGGCAACACCCTTGATTCTCGTTTGCCTTCAGTTGATCCCTGGCTCAAGGAAAAGCACCGCATAACGGGTTTGGTGTTGGCATTTCTTTCCATAGTTGACTTAAAAATGCTGCTGAACGTCATTGACCGCCTTTTCTAAGATTTTCAAACCAACAGAACATTCCGCGCCCATAGCTCAATCCCGCCTAGATCGTTGCGGGATTTCGCTACCGGCTAAAAGATTGCGCGCCCATAGCTCAATTGGATAGAGCACTTGCCTACGGAGCAAGTTGTTGCAGGTTCGATTCCTGCTGGGCGCACTTTATTATCGTTCCAGGAATCGAACCTAAAAGGGGTGTGGGGAAAACACAGGTTTTCCCCACGGTTTCGGGGTAACAGCGACGACCCGCTAGCTATTATCGCAGGGAGGAGCGCCATAGGGGCAGAGCCCCTTTGGGGAGCGAGCTGCCGAAGGCAGCGAAGCGACAGGTTCGACTCCTGCTGGGCGCACTTTTGTCCTACGAAGCGCGTCAGACCATTTTTTACGGAGTCTATCAAAGCGCGTAGTAGGACGCATTTTACCCTACTACGCGCTGTGAAAGAGTCTGGAAATAGCTTTGATGCGCTTCGTAGGGTATAAAATTCCAATGATTAAGCTGGATGAATTTTATATGTCGGAGGCCATTAAAGAAGCGCGCAAGGCCTTTGATGAAGACGAGGTGCCGGTCGGAGCGGTTGTTGTGCACGAGGGCCGGGTAATCGCGCGCGGCCATAATCAGGTCGAGCGGCTCAAGGACCCTACCGCGCACGCCGAGATGCTGGCGCTGACTTCAGCAACCAATCATCTGGGTACCAAGTGGTTGAATGGGGCGTCATTATATGTTACAATTGAACCGTGTTCGATGTGCGCGGGAGCACTTGTTTTATCACGTCTGGAGCATGTTTACTTCGGCGCCAGAGACCCTAAGACCGGCGCCTGCGGGTCGGTGATAAATATCATCAGTCACAAAAAACTTAATCACCGCATAAAAGTCAAGGGCGGCGTTCTAGAGAAAGAATGCGGCTCTTTGTTAAGCGAATTTTTCAAGAAGAAGCGAAGTAAATAGCGTTTTAGGTTTGGAGAGGTGCCGGAGCTGGTCTATCGGAGTTCACTGCTAATGAATTGGCCTGGGAAACTGGGCCCCTGGGTTCGAATCCCAGCCTCTCCGTTAAAATGTCCCGACAAGGGAAATTTTAACTGCACTGCAACGAGCGTTGCGAGGCGACAAGCCGAGCAGCGAGTGCAGTGCCTGTACTTTTTTGTATCGCAATAAAAAATGCCCAAAGGCGTAAAATCCCTGCCGGATTATTGGTATTGTAAAAAAGCGGCTGTCTTGGGTGCTAAGCGCCGTTATGAATTATACGGTAATCCCGGAACAGTCGAAGGTAGAAGAAAAGGCGGCCTCAGTTCTATTCGAAAGTTCCACGCTGACCCGGATTTTGCAAAGAGAGTGGGATTCCAGCTAAGAAAAGAGATCAGGCGTCCCGGTGAAACAGCGGAGTTAGCGGAATTTATAGGTATTGTCATAGGGGACGGCGGTATAAGGGACGGCCGGCAGGTGGCGGTAACATTTGGCACGGCGAAAGAAAAGCCGTTTGCTAAATACGTCCAGGGAATGATAAATAGGTTATTCGGTCTTTCTTCCTCGATTTATCCCAAGAAGGGCGCCCTCGCCGCCGATGTGGTGGTCTCTAGCGTAAGTTTAGCCGAATACCTCCGTGAAAAATTAGAAAATAAGAAAGTCCATCGGAGTCTTAACCGGACCGATCTTCCGGGCTGGGTACTGAAAAACAGTATTTACAAAGCTTCCTGTCTGCGCGGCTTGATGGATACAGATGGCGGAGTTTACTGCCACCGTTATAAGATCCGCGGCAAATGGTATCAATATCCCCGTTTATCGTTTTGCAGTACTTCACCCTTCCTTCTTCATTCCGTATGCAATATTCTTAAAGACCTTGAGTTTACGCCTAAGATAGGCCGTTATCGAGTCACCCTATATCGCCTTCCTGAACTCAAAAGGTACTTTGACGAAATCGGCACCCATAATCCGAAACATTCTGAAAGATACGCAGCTTTTTGCAACAATAGTAATTAAGCTAACCAGGAACGTATTTGTTTTGTTATATATTGCAACATAGTATGTTGCATAAACTGTCTACAGTTCGTCTACAGTTCTACAGCTGTCTACAGCTATATATTCCAAAGAGGTAGTTTAAGTAGGAGGAAGGATGGTTCTAAATCCCAGAAAATGCTCATATAAAGTTTGGGAAGAGAAGAATTACGTAAAAGGTGAAGTGCGTTTAATACGTTTTGACTACAGGACTATTTTTAACTTTCGCGATATTTTAATCAGAAGCATACAGGAAGGCAAGAATTTTTGTCTCTTAAAAAGAGAAAACCGTCCTACCGAGCTTGATAGCGAATATCTGCTTTTTGCAAAAGATATCTTTGAAGCCGTACAAAGTCAAATAAAAAATTATGATGAAGGCGCTAAAAACCATCCAACTATCCCAAATCCATTATCAGCTATTTTAAATACCAAAACATACAAGCAATTCAATGAATGGGCAGTAAAAAGAGACGAGGAATGGAAGAATAATGTTTTGGATTTATCTTCTTTCGTGGTTGAGACAAGCCATGACTATCCATATGTTGAATGTTCCAGTAGAATTCATAGCAAAGAGCAGCTCATAACTGAGCTTCAAAAAATTGCTCAGGAGCTTAATATTGAATTAGAATGTCTTGTTTAGAAGTGAAAATTATTCAAGAATTATTCAAGACGTTGTTTGTGGTATGCCGTCGTTAAAGAGGTTAGGAAACAAATACTGTGGTTAAGGATTAGTATATGTTGATAGAAGGGGTGCGTATGAAGAAATTACTCCATATTATAGCAACACCTCGCGGTGAGGAATCGCGGACACTACGGGTAACAGAGGTATTTCTACAGGAGTTTGCTGAGAAGCACGCTGATTGGGTAGTTGAGGAATTGGATCTTTCTAAAGAACAATTGCCTTCGCTTACCCTTAAGCGTGTTGACGGTAAATATCTGCTTCTGTCCGAAAAAGACCTCAACGGGGAATTAAAAGAAGCCTGGCAGGAGATTATTGTCCAGATCGAGCGTTTTATGTCGGCAGACGCCTATCTCATCAGTACTCCGATGTGGAATTTCAGCATTCCCTACACCCTGAAGCACTATATAGACGTTATTCTCCAGCCCAAGTATCTTTTTCGTTATACGGCTTCCGGCGCAGAGGGGTTGGTGAAGAATAAAAAAATGGCAATAATTACCAGCCGTGGCGGCGACTATACAGATGCTATGCGCGGCGCTGATTTTCAGGAACCGTATCTTCGTTCTGTTTTTGGATTTGTGGGCATCACAGGCGTTACCTTTATTAACGCTCAACCCATGGATATGGGAGAAACCCTGCAAGCGCAGAAGATAAAAGAGGCGCAAGCCAGGGCAAAAGAAGTTGCCGCGCTTTTTGTTAGCGTCTAAACTTCTATTATTTTGGCAAAATTTTGGTATAATAAGTTGCGTTAAAAAAAATTTCTACTAAAAGGAGCGCTTCTGTTTTTCAAATTTCTTCCCAAGGAATTCAACTTTTTTGACCTTTTTGACAAGCAGGTGGATTACGCGGTGATGGCCGCGGATTATTTTAAGGCGCTGATGGCTGACGGCGGCATCTCCGTGGACGCCCTCAATAAGATGGAAGACATTGAGCATAAGGCGGATGAAGTTTCCCACGATATCTTTGAACACCTTAACAAGACATTTATCACACCGTTTGACCGCGAAGACATACATGCCCTGGCAAAAGAGCTGGATAACATAACCGACATGACCAATACCATTGTCAGCCGGATGAGGATCTATAAGCTTGTGGCCAAGGACGCGAACCTGGTAAAATTCGCTGATGTGATCAATGAATCCGTCAATGCTGTTTCCTGCGCGGTCAAGGGCCTGCGTAACGCCAGGAAGTCTGCCGGCTCAATTCAAGAGGCCTGTGTTGAGATCAACCGCCTGGAGAACGTGGGGGACACGATGCGCGACGAGATGCTGGTCGAGTTTTTTGAAAAAGAAAAAAACCCCGTGATGGTGATAAAATTAATAGAAATATACCAGGACGCGGAAACCGTCCTTGACGTCTGTGAAGACGTGACACACGCAGTCGGCGCGATTATCCTAAAGCAGGCATAGTAGATGACCCTTGGTATCATCCTCCTGATTTTTCTAGCACTTTCCTTCGATTTCTTAAACGGTTTTCATGACTCCGCTAATTCCATTGCCACGGTCGTCTCTTACCGTGTACTCTCGCCGCGTTATGCCGTGATATGGGCGGCATTTTTCAATTTTATCGCCTTTCTTTTCTTCGGCCTCCATGTT
>JAUYEC010000138.1 GCA_030691585.1 Candidatus Omnitrophota bacterium | reverse complement strand
TCAACCGGTTGAACCACCGCCTACAGTTATAACGCCCCAGCCGCCTGTAGGGACAGGTTTAAAACCTGTCCCTACAGAACCAGTCGCAGAAAACATTGTCCCTGTGTCTTTCCCACCGGCGCAGCCTCCTGATGAAACTCCGGTAATACCCGTATCTGAACCGGTTGAGCCGCCTATAGTTCCAAACATTACTGTTCCAGAACCTGTTGTCTCTATGGAACCGGCAACACAGGCGCCGGCTCCGGTTCCCCAGTCGCCAGTAGGGGCGGGTTTCAAACCCGCCCCTACAGAATCGTCCACGCAGTCCATTGTACCTACACAACAGGTTGCAATTATTGAAGGCGAAACTCTCAGCGGACTGGTAATGCTAAAGGCGGTGGACTATATTCTGGGTGGTAGTTATTCTCTTAATGCCTTGATAGATAGTAAGTTACAAAGACGAGAAGACGCTCTGGCCTTAACCGAAGGGTTAATTTATCTTCCGATGATTGAACAAAGTAAGGATCCTTTTTCCGCGCTGTGGCCGCTGGTAAATAAGAAAATCTCTCCCGAAGACATAAGTTCTTATCTTGATGTTCTGCAACCATTTAAATCGATACCTTCCGACATAACCCGGACAATTTCCAGCCTTCTCCAAGAGGCCCGGTCAGTTAAAATGGAGCTTTCTGACGGAAGCTCAATCTATCTGGACGGCCAATTCCGTACAGTTTGGTCAACCCAATACCTCCCCTACAATTTTAGCACAAGTCTTTATAACCTAAAGGCTTACATCAATAAATATATTTACGAGAATGCCGCCTTTAATCTCTTTATGGCTCCTGGCCATGAATCTGCCGGCAAGGAATTTTTTGATTTTCTCGCCGCGATGAACAGTCGGACAAAAAAAATCAAGGCTTTAACTATATACGGCAACAACATGGAAGAAGTCAAAACTATACCTGTCCAACAGCAAGGAGAGTTTCTTTTTGTTTTTGGGCTTTGGCCCTGGCAATTTACGGATTATCGGGTGATAAAAAAATTAGGTGATTTTATGCCATTTTCTTTTGAGCCTTTGAAAAAAGAGTTTAAGGTGGCGTCAGTAGAACTAGAATTATCACAACCTATTGATAAACAACAGGTTAGCCTTAGGGGATGCGTCTTAAAATCAGTGGAAACCAATAAAATTTGTATGATTATATTGAGCAATTTACCGCCTGAAAAAGCGACAATTATGGATCTTGCGCTAGCCTATCTTAAGCATTGGCCGAATCTTTCAGAGTCTTTTCAGGATTTTAACCATAAAGTTGAATTTTTTACCTATGTCGGCAGTTCCCAGTCGGATATCCAGTTGGAGAGCGCGGGATTGGATCAGGATAGTGCAGATATAAAACAGGTTTTAAACGCCTATTTGCAGATTTTGGACATTTATTTAAAGCGTAATTTCCTGCCTGTTAATTATGAGAATATAGATTTTTCGCAGATAAAAGAGCGTTTTTACCATTTAAAAGCCGTTTTAAAGAAGGAAACAGGTTTTATTTCAATTACCTTCCAGCTGCCTTCTGACTATCTCTACCGTAATGATCTTGAATACACATGTTGTCGCCTGAACGAACGGGAAATCAAATTCTCCGCGGATACGCCAGTCTGGTTCAGGGTGGCCTAGGAAACCGTTTTCCCAAAAACCCCTGTTTGACCTTGACTGCCTTTATTATAAATGATATATTTTATATACAATTAGGAAATATGCAGGGACAGGTTTTAAACCTGTCCCTGCAAAAGTGCAAGCGATTGTAAGGCGGCAAGAGAAATGCGATTCCGCTAGGAGGCAGCGGAATGATGGAAGCCACGGGATGTGCTCGCCTAACATTTTGGGATTTTTGCTTACGGGTCATAAGCGGGGAACACATAACCGGGTTATCAAAAGCTAGAAGTCAAGATAGGCGGAGCTTTGTAACGCGGCTTTTTATTTAGCCGTTGTCATCGCAAGTCCCGACGATTCTGCAGGGACTTACGATGACGAAAAAGAGGGAGGTGAAACAATGTTTAGGAAAAAGGGGCAGTCAACGTTGGAGTACGTTCTGATCCTGACCGCGATAATAGGGGCGATAATCGTGGCAGCAACCACGTTTGTCAAACCGAGAGTCGAGGAGTCGTTGAATCACGTTACGCAGGAGATGAAGGATCAGGTTGAAAAGATCCAATTCGGCGGAGCACAGGCAGGCGGCGCAGCGGCAGACGGCGCAGCGGCAGGCGGCGTATAAATATAAATACGAAAGGGAGGTGGGTTAAATGTTGAGGAGATTAGGCAAGAGGGCCCAGACTACCGCGGAATACGCGATACTGATCGCGTTGGTTGTGGGGGCAGTTGTGGCGATGCAGATATATGTAAAACGAGGCATTCAGGGCAGGGTGAGGGACGTGGTGGATCATGTGGGTGCGGGCGGCGACGTGGCAGGTCAAAATGTAGCTTTTACTGCCGAGCAGTATGAGCCGTATTATGCTGCATCCACGGCTAATACTGAGCAGAATACCTCAACCGACGAGGAAATGCAGACTGGTGGAGGCACTGTTAGAGGCTCTACGTCAAACGTTGCCGTAAACAGAACTGTTAACGTTAGCAATCCCGATGAGGCCGTTGGAGAAGGTATTTAATTTTTAAGGAGGTGAAAAAGATGTTTATCCGTTTGAACAAAAGAGCGCAAAGCACATTAGAGTATGCCGTGATCATCGCGGTTGTCGTAGCGGGGTTAGTGGCAATGCAGGTGTATATCAAGCGCGGTATGCAGGGCCGCTTAAGGCAGGCTTCTGATGATATCGGCGAGCAGTTTTCTCCCGGGCACACCACAGGGAACATCGTTACAAACAGCACTGTTTCATCAAATGAGGAAGTGACCGCCGGGGTAAATGGTTCAACTACGACTGAAAGCGAGCAGTCACAGAACCGCATGAGTAATGAAACTGTGGCCAACTTTGTTAGTGAAGACTGGGTACAATAAGGGCCGTGATCTAAAAAGGAGAAAGGTATGTTTTTGCTGATCGCGATATTATTGACGGCGGCGGTTGTTCTCTTAGGCGTGGGGATGTTTCCTTTTTTGTCCTCCAGGTTAGAAGGATTACACGCTATGAGAGAACAGGCCATTGCCAGGGAAACGGATAAGGGTTTCTATGACTTAGGCCGGGAGCGGATAATGCGGCTGCAGTTTATATTGCCGCTTATCTTAGGGATCCTGGCCTTTGTGTTTTCCCAATCTTTTCTCGTCGCTTTTTTTGGGGCGGCGTTTGCTTTGTTTATCCCCAGCGTGCTTTTAAAGATCAGGGACGGCCAGCGCAGAAATAAATTCAACAACCAGATACTGGATGCGATCATGGTCCTTTCCAGTTCCCTCAAGGGCGGACTCTCGCTTTTACAGGCATTTGAGGTTTTGACGGAGGAAATGCCGGTACCTATGAGCCAGGAGATAGGACTGGTAGTCAGGGAAAACAAGATGGGCGTCAGCCTGGAAGACTGCCTGGTGCATTTAAACAAAAGGATGGATATGGAAGAATTGCGCTTAGTGGTAAATTCCATCCTTGTGGCCAGGGAGACAGGCGGCGACTTGACCAAGGTCCTGGGGCGGCTTTCCATCACTATCCGTGATAACCGCAAATTAAAGGACAGCATCAAGACATTGACCCTGCAAGGAAGGCTGCAAGGTATTATTATGTCGGCCCTGCCGTTTTTATTCGTCTGGTGGGTGCTGATGTTTAACCGCAAACACTTTGATATTATGCTTAACAGCCAGCAAGGCCGCGTGCTTTTGATCATCGCGGTGGTCTTGCAATTAGTGGGTATGATTTTGATCAAGAAGTTTAGCACTATCAAGGTATAGTCCGATTCACAGCGGGCAGGAGGATTAATGATAGTTTTCATCTGTATCTTGATCATTGGCGGAGCGGCCCTGATCCTATGGGGCATACTGGGCGCGGGCGGTAAATACCGCCGTGGCAAGATAGAGCTGCCGCAAGCGATAAAGCGGACCTCCGGCTCAAAAAAGCAGGCGATGCTTTCTGGCATATTGCCTTATACGCAGGGCATCCTGGAAAAAACCGGGCTCTACGATAAGATCAGGAGGAGGCTGGAAGCGGCACACACAAAACTAACTCCGCCGGCATTCTTTAACCTGAAAATTTTGCTGATGGCCGGGCTTGCCGTGCTGGCGGTGTTTATATTAGGTAAATTTAATCCTTTGGTATCAATAGTATGTATATTTTTAGGATATATTGCCCCGGATATTCTCTTGAACAGGAAGATCACCCGGCGCAAAGAGGCGATTGTCAAACTTTTACCTGAGACAGTGGACCTTCTGGACCTGTGCGTGGAGGCGGGCCTGGATTTTGCTACTGCCGTAAGATGGGTGATTGATAAAGTTCCGTCTAATCCGCTGATTGAAGAATTGGCTTTTGTCCTGGAGGAGATCAAATGGGGCAAGGGCCGCACGCAGGCTTTAAAGGATATGTCCAGGAGATTGAATATCCCGGAGATAAGTTCTTTTGTGCAGACGCTGGTTTTGGCGGAGCGCATGGGTACACCGGTTGCCGAGGCATTCGTGATACTTTCGGAAGATGCCAGGCTCCAGCGGTTCCATCGCGGAGAGAGGTTTGCCATGCGGGCACCGATCAAGATATTGCTCCCGCTTATATTTTGTATCCTGCCGGTAATCGCTATTGTCATCGGCGGGCCGATATTTTTGGAGTTTATGAGCAATAAATTATTTTAAGAGGCTGGTGGTGCTCCGCGGGAGGAGAAAATGTATTTTGTAAAATTTCGTAAGGAAGCCGCTGATTCTTTGGCTGAATACGCATTGGTCCTGGGGGTACTTGCCTTGGTATTCATCGGGATGAATATGCATATCAAAGGCGGCTTCCAGGGCAAGATGAAAGAGATGTCGGATAGATTTATTTCCAGACAGCAGGCCGACGAGATGGATTCAGCCAGGGTAGCTGACAGTTTATCCAGGCCGGCGCCGCCGAAGCATATTGCTTCCGGGCAATTGTCAGGCGGCAGCGCTATACAGGCAGTGATCTCGGATGAGACGCGGGGCCGGATACAAAGGCATAGCATAACTAAGGCAGAGCCTTAAATGAGAGCACGAGGGGTTAAAATAAGATTATTAAATACCGTCGTTGCCGGAAGCCCGGAATCAATAGGGCAGTCGATCGCGGAGTACCTCATTATTATGTGTATTGTCCTGGCGGCAATTTTGGCCAGCGGTTTGCTCGGCAAGATGCGCACGGCATTTAACGGTTATTTTACAGGAGCAGCCACGGCTATAACAGAAGTTGCTAATCCTTAAGGAGGGAAAGTGTTTATATTCAAGGGCCTTCATAGAAGACTGGCGCAAAACCTTTTAGAATATACGGTGCTGGTAGCCGTTATTTCCGCGGCGTTACTGGCGATGAGCCTGTATATCCATAGGTCGATAAACGCCCGCTTAAAGCAGGCGCAGATCGAGCTGGACGAATCGAAGAGGTAGCAAGATGCGTGAGCGAGCACAGAGTTATATAGAATTCGGCATTTTTATATGCGTAATCGTGGCAGCGCTGGTTGCGATGCAGGTTTATATTAAAAGGAGTTACCAGGGCAGGTTAAGGGGTTATGCCGACGAGTTAAGCGGCGGGGCCGGCTATTCGCCCGGAGCTACCATTGTTAACAATGCGGCTGAGAGGACCATAACCGATCACACAGATTCTTATTCTGAGGGCGGCGATATCACCGAAATGAAAAAGAGCGTTACGGATTCCGAAACGACCATTGTCCAGAATACCCGGCGCAACGAAGAGGTGCTTCCTTTTAGCGCCGAGCCGCAGAGGTAATAGAGATGAAGCGTTTAATGCCGCATAAAAACAGGGTTGCCAGCGCGTTAATGGAATACGCGCTGCTTATCGGAGTCGTCGCGATGGCGCTTGCAGCTATGAATACTTATGTCAAGCGCGGCGTCCAGGGGAAAATCGCGCATATGACGGATTATTTTATCGGCAAAGAGCAGGCCGTTGATAGTAATCCTACCGCCGAGGTTGCCAGCGACGCAAAAAGTATTTATGACAGCTCTACAGATACGGAGTTGCTTGCCGGAGGAGGGATGCGTTTAGTTTCTCTGGATAATGTGCATAGTGTCGCTAAGAGCAGGATAGTAGATGAACCAAGGGCACCGGTTACCAACGGCCCCCCTGTCCCCGCGGAAAGGGGCGCGGTTTTGCTTCCGAATCCGGTTACTGAAAATGACATTAGAGCAATCTATGACCGGGAGCAGGAAGAAAAAAAGATCCAGATAGATATTCAAGAAAGGAAAATAGGCAGGCTGTTAGCGGAAGCGCGAAGCCTGGATGAATCGGCGGCAATTATAGAAGGGAAAGCCAACCAAACATGGGGTGAGATTGCAGGGCTGGTCGGGCGCGACTCCGAAATAATCAAGGTACATCTGGTAGCTGCTATAAATAACTGGAGCAGTGTCAGGACCGATTTTGCTGTGAAGGCAGCGGCATTTGGAATAGGAGTAAATCGGAAGTATCTGACAGGGGAAGTGGCAGAGATATTGAAATTAGCCGGGCCGGGAAAAGCCTGCCAGCGCGGGGAGTGCGCGGCCGCGGCCATCAAGTTATATCGCATAGGCAAGGATTTATTAACGCAAGCGGCAGCTCAAAGGGCAAAAGCAGCCGTTAAAAGAGGGGAAGCGCAGGCAGCGCAGGAAAAAATTGACCGCTTGAATGAAGAAATTTCAGGAGGACAGCTGTGAGACGTTATCTTCGGAGCGACAGAGGGCAGGCGGTAGTAGAATTCGCGATCTTCGGAGGGATCATGCTGATCGTTTTCGGTATTTTGTTTTCTTTCATCCAGAGGTTTAATGACCAGCAATACGTGCAAATGGAGACTTTTCGCCGCGCCCTGGACAAAGCATGCACCCATTTAGACGGGACAGGGGCTTCAGTGCAGTATACCTTTTTGGAAGACAGGCGCCATGCCGACCTGTCCGGTAATTTTTATAAAGGCAGCCCCACAACGTTGAGCGCTTCGGCCAATGTGTTCTGGGCGGTTCCCGATCTGAACGCGCCGTCGGAAAGCCTGATAGTTTTCAGGGTCAACGATGATGAATACGCGCGCAAATACCGTGATTTTATTCCTGTAGAAAATGACGGCGAGTGGTCCTTTAGGACCGAAGAGATGGCCACGTCTTCGGATTCTATTTTTAAGGAGGCCTCTAAAAAAATAGAGGATCAGGCGGCGATCACCAATGAGCGCAGATCCTGGTTGTCCGAAACTAAGACTATCCGCATCCCTTATACCATCAGGAAAAATGATGATGATGAAGACGACGAAAACGACGAGATAATCAAAGAAGGGGAATTCTGGGAAGGCTATCCCGCGGTAAGCGCTAGCGGTGAGTTAACGCAGTATCTATACCGCGATGCGGACGGGCAGTATAAATATAGCAGCACAGCTGTTGAGGACGGCAAAATTGAAAGGTCGAGGACATGGAAAACTCCCGTTGCAAGATAAATGAAATCAAGGGGACAAAAGCGCAAAGCACGCTTGAGGCAGCGATTATTTTTGTCGCCGCGATTTTATTATTGGGGGGGATAACCAGGATCTGGTTATGGTCGAACAGCCAGATCGTCCAGCGCCAGATACGCTATAATGAGACCAGGGTGGCGGCGGGAACGTCTTCCCTTACTTATAAATTAAGCGATAACTGGCCGGCCTATGCGCCGCCGCCGTTGAACGGAGAACAGCCGTAAGATTGTTTTGCCTGCCTGCCGGCAGGTAGGGACAGGTTTAAAACCTGTCCCTACAGATGGGAGATGATACAGATGTTTACCTACTTTCATCAAAAAA
>JAUYEC010000123.1 GCA_030691585.1 Candidatus Omnitrophota bacterium | reverse complement strand
GCCGAGCGCCCGGCAGTGAATACGCCTATCCAGGGGACAGCAGCTGACCTGATTAAAATGGCGATGATCCAGATTCACGGCCTGCTTAAGGCTGAATCTCTGCGCGCAAAAATGGTCCTGCAGGTCCATGACGAGTTGGTCTTTGACGTGCCGCACGAAGAATTAAAGCAGGTGGCCGCACTCGTCCGCCAGAGCATGGAGAATGTCCTGGAATTGAAAGTGCCTATAAGAGTGGATATCAAAAGCGGGAAAAATTGGCTGGAGATGGAGGACTACGCGTTAGTAAAATGAAGATCGCTTTTTGCGCCAGTGAAGTAGTGCCTTTTGCCAAGACCGGCGGCCTTGCCGACGTAGCCGGCGCCCTGCCTTTGGCGCTTGAGGCAGCAGGGTGTGAAGTCATCGTGATAATGCCGGGCTATGAAGTCGTTCGTCGTTCGTCTTCCGTCGTTCGTAGACTAAAAGAAGGCATTTCGTACGCGGTGATCGGAAAAAATATAAAAGTATATTTTATCGAGAATGATAAATATTTCGGCCGCGACGGGCTTTACGGCGGAAAATCAGGCGATTATCCGGATAACCTGGAGCGGTTCTCTTATTACTGCAGGCGCGCGCTGGAATTGCTTAAAGAGATAAATTTTCGCGCCGACATCATTCATGTCAATGATTGGCAGGCAGCACTTATTCCGGTTTACCTTAAATCAATCTACAGTCAGGACACTTTCTATAAAAATACGCGGACAGTGTTGACTATCCACAACCTCGGTTATCAGGGATTATTTCCGAGGGAAGAATTCTCTAAGACCGGGCTGGATCCTGGCCTGTTTAATATAGACGGCCTTGAATTTTACGGCAAGATAAACATCCTTAAAGGCGGCCTTGAATTTTGCGATGTCATCACTACGGTCAGCCCGACTTATGCATTGGAGATTCAGACGGCAGAGCTGGGTTTCGGCCTGGAAGGGGTCCTGCGTGAGCGCGGCAGCCGTGTATTCGGCATACTTAACGGCCTGGATTATTCGGTCTGGGACCCTGCCGTGGATAATTTGATCGCCAAAGATTATTCTATCCATTCCCTTGAGGATAAATATATAAATAAAGAAGACCTGCAGAAATCCTGCGGCTTGACACCCGACAAAGAAACCATGCTGGCGGGCATAGTCACGCGCCTGGCCGAACAAAAAGGGTTGGATATATTAACACCTGTGATAGGCAATATTTGCAAGATGGGCCTGCAGTTGGTGATCCTGGGTACGGGCGACCTGAAATACCACCGCCTTCTGCAAAAGGCGGCAAAAAAATATCCGGGCCTGATCAGCCTGAACCTTAAATTTGACAATAGGCTGGCCCACCGCATATACGCGGGCGCCGACCTTTTCCTTATGCCTTCGCAATATGAGCCTTGCGGCCTGGGACAAATGATCAGCCTTCGTTTTGGCACTATACCGCTGGTGTTTAAGACCGGGGGCCTTGCGGATACGGTCAATATTGACAATGGTTTTGTCTTTGATAAATATTCCCGGCAGGATCTGCTCGCGGCGGGAAAACAAGCGGCAGCGGCTTTCCGGGATAAAGCCGGCTGGCGCGCGCGCATGGAGAGGGCGATGCGCTGCGATTTTTCCTGGGAAGGCGCGGCTAAAGCCTACCTTAAAGTTTATGAAAAAGCGCTGTCTTCATAAAAAGATCGTACTGGGGGTCACCGGGTCGCTCTCCAGCGGCAAGACTACCGTGGCCGGCATGCTGCGGGCCCTGGGCGCGGAAGTCATAGACGCTGATAGGATAGCGCACGAGTTGATCCTTCCGGGTAAACCGGCCCACAAGGAGATAGTGCGCCTCTTCGGCAAAGATATCCTTAAGAAGAATGAAGTCCCTCGGACAGGGGGCTCGAGGCGGAATACTAGAGCGGCTGCTGCTCATTATCGGCCGCGAAAGTATAAGGTAGTCGACCGTAAGGCGCTCGGCCGCCTGGTTTTTTGCGATAAACGCCTGTTGAAAAAATTAGATCAGTGCCTGCATCCGCGCGTCATTGCTTTGATCAAAAAAAGCATTCGTTGCGCCCGCGCAAAGGTTGTGGTCCTGGATGCGCCACTATTACTGGAGGCGGGCCTGGGCCAAGTTGTGGATAAACTCATCGTGGTTACGGCTTCAAGGGCCAAACAGATGCGCAGGGCGAGAATTAAAATGGGCCTTGAAGAAAAAGAAATAACCAGTAGGATCACAGCGCAGATCCCTCTGGAAGAAAAGGCCGCTATGGCGGATTTTATCATAGATAATAACGGTTCATTGCAAAAAACCAGAAGACAAGTGACGCAAATATGGAGGTTATTGTGGAAAAATTAGAAATAAAAAATCTCAAGGCCATGAAGATCACCGAACTTAACAAGCTGGCCAAGGAGCTTAACGTCAACGGCATAAGCGGCGCTAAGAAGCAGGACCTGATCTTCAAGATCCTGCAGGCCCAGGCGGAAAAAGAAGGGCTGATGTTCGGGGAGGGGGTCCTGGAAATATTGCCGGAAGGCTTTGGGTTCTTAAGGAGCCCGAATTATAATTATCTGCCCTGCCCCGACGATATCTATATCTCGCCTTCCCAGATCAGGAAATTCGAGCTGCGCACCGGGGATACGGTAAGCGGGCAGATCCGCCCGCCCAAGGAAGCGGAGAAATACTTTGCCTTATTAAAGGTAGAGGCGGTGAATTTTGAGAATCCCGAGGAGGTCAAGGAAAAGGTCCTTTTTGATAACCTTACCCCGGTTTATCCGCGCCAGCCCTTTGACATGGAGACCAGGCCCGATGACATTTCGATGCGGGTGATGGGCCTGTTGACTCCCATCGGCAAGGGACAGCGCGGCCTCATCGTTGCCCAGCCCTACAGCGGCAAGACCGTGTTGCTGCAGAAGATCGCTAATGCCATTACCACTAACAATCCGGACGTGATCCTGATAGTACTTTTGATAGACGAGCGGCCCGAAGAGGTCACCGATATGCAGAGGAACGTCAGGGGCGAGGTCATCTCTTCGACTTTTGATGAGCCGCCGGAAAGGCACGTCCAGGTGGCTGAGATCGTCTTGGAAAAAGCAAAGCGCCTGGTGGAGCATAAGCGGGATGTCGTCGTCCTTTTAGACAGCATCACCCGCCTTGCCAGGGCGTACAATTCGGTTGTGCCGCACAGCGGAAAGGTTCTCTCGGGCGGCATAGATTCCAACGCCCTGCAAAAGCCCAAGAGATTTTTTGGCGCCGCGCGCGCCGTGGAAGAAGGCGGAAGCCTGACCATTATCGCCACCGCACTCGTGGATACCGGCAGCCGCATGGATGAGGTTATTTTTGAAGAATTCAAAGGTACCGGTAATATGGAAACACAACTTGACCGCAATCTCTTCCAACGCAGGATCTATCCGGCTATTGACATCAAGCGTTCCAATACCCGCCACGAAGAGCTGTTGGTTAAACCTGAAGTCCTGCAGAAGACCTGGATCTTGAGAAAGGTCTTAAATGAGCTCAATAACGTTGAGGCAATGGAATTGCTGATCGAGAAGTTGTCCAAGACCAAGAATAATGAAGAGTTCTTGAATAGTATGAATCAGTAGTGATAAACTGTAGGGACAGGTTTAAAACCTGTCCCTACAAAACAATGACAGAAAGGAAGGTTTTAAAATGAAAGACAAGATTCATCCGGTTTACAAAGACAGCACCATCGTCTGCGCCTGCGGCGAGACGATCCATACCCGCTCCACAAAACAGAATATCCGCGTGGAGATCTGTTCGAAATGCCATCCGTTCTTCACCGGCAAGCATAAACTTGTGGATTCAGCCGGGCGCGTAGATAAATTCATGAAGAAATACGGCAAGAAGAAATAACCTAAGCATTATATGGAAGAAATATTTGCGCAATTAGAAAAAATGGAGGCGCGGTACCGCCAGCTTGAGGAACTCTTGGGTTCCTGGGACAACAGCGCCGACCGCAGCCAGTATAACGCCTACGCCAAGGAACTCTCCGGGCTTAAAGAGCCGGTGGCCCTGCTGCGTGAATACAAGAGGACCGTAAGAGAAATAGCCGACGCGGAGGCGGTGTTGGTTGGGGCAAGCGAAGCCGATCTTCTGGAGCTGGCGCGGGGCGAACTGCTTGACCTGGCGGCCCAAAAATCCGGCCTTGAGGATAAATTAAAAAATATCTTCAAAGGTGAGGATGAAGACGCGGGGCGCGACGTGCTTGTGGAGATCCGTCCCGGTACAGGCGGAATGGAAGCCGCTCTTTTTGCGGGTGTCCTTTACCGGATGTATACCAAATACGCGGCAAGAAAAAATTGGACGCTGGAGCCGATGTCCGTTAATACCACTGAATTAGGCGGGGTTAAAGAAGTGGTCTTTAGCGTCAAGGGCAGGGACGCTTATAAGAGGCTGAAGTTTGAGAGCGGGGTGCACCGCGTGCAGCGCGTGCCGGCCACTGAGGCCCAGGGAAGGATCCATACTTCTACCGCGTCAGTCGCGGTGTTGGCTGAGCCGCAGGAAGTCGACCTTGTCATTGAGCCCAAGGATTTAAGGATCGATACTTACCGTTCTTCAGGGCCGGGAGGACAACATATGCAGAAGACCGACTCTGCGGTTAGGATCACACACGTACCCACGGGTGTAGTAGTCGCCTGCCAGGATGAGCGCTCGCAGTTAAAGAACAAGACCAAGGCGATGAGGATCCTGCGCGCGCGGATCCTGGATATAAAAGAACAGGAAGAATCCAAGAAGATCGCCCAGGAAAGAAAGTCCCAGATCGGTTCAGGCGACCGCAGCGAAAAGATCCGCACTTATAATTTTCCGGACCGCAGGATAACCGACCACCGCATCAAATTTAGCGCGCACCAGCTGGAAGCGGCCCTGGAAGGCGACCTTGACGAGATCTCGGATGCCCTGATCAAGGCGAGCGAAGAGAAGACAAGAGAATGAATGAAGCGGAATTATTATTTTCCGAAATATTAAAAACCGATAGGCTGTCTTTATACCTGGATAAAGATAAACCAATGGATAAGGCATGCGGCCTCAAAGTCTCCTCAGTAATGCGCAGAAGGATTAAAGGCGAGCCTATCCAGTATATATTAGGTAAGACAGAGTTTATGGGCCTGGAGTTTGGCGTCAGCCCGGACGTGCTTATTCCGCGGCCGGAGACGGAGATACTGGTAGAGACAGCCATAAGATTGTCGTCCGTCGTCCGTATACCGTCGTCCGTATACCGTCGTCCGTCTTTCGTAAATCGTAATCTGTCATCTACTATAAATATTTTAGATATAGGTTCGGGTTCCGGATGTATCGCCATATCGCTGGCAAAATACTTGCCTGGAGCGAAAGTTGATGCAATAGATATTTCTCTGGCAGCTTTAGAAATAGCAAAACAAAATGCAATCTTAAATAAAGTCGAGGTAACTTTTATTCAAAGCGATTTATTTAATGTATTTCGTAAACGAACGACGAACGACCCCTCGACTTGGTTCGACTTCGCTCACCACAGGTCGCTCGGGGTAAACGAACGACCCCTCGACTTGGTTCGACTTCGCTCACCACAGGTCGCTCGGGGTAAACGAACGACGAACGACGAACGACGAACGACGAAATATAATTTAATTGTCAGCAATCCTCCGTACATTCCTTCTGACGAAATATCGCGGCTGCAGCCGGAGATCCAATATGAGCCGCGCCTCAGCTTAGACGGCGGCGCAGACGGCCTGGATTTTTATTACCGCCTGATAAATGATGCGCCGGCGCATCTGGAGCCGGGGGGCTATCTGTTATTAGAGATCGGTTTTGGCCAGGAGAGCGCTATAAAAAATATTCTTCAGAATTCGCGAAAATTTGAGATAATAGAGGTAGTTAGGGATTATAATAATATAGGCAGGGTGGTAGTAGCTAGGGTATTAGGTAACGGTTAGGGTAACGAAGCCCGTATCGGTATTCGTCTTCCGTCGTTCGTATTTCGTATATCGTTAAACTACGGAATACGGACGACGAAAGACGGACGACGAACTACGATACCGGCATCTTAACCGTAACCGACAGACGTAACCAAAACCATATGGATAAACTCATCATTGAAGGCGGTGTAAAGTTAAGCGGCGAAGTAACAGTTTCCGGGGCAAAGAACGCGGCGCTCCCGATTTTAGCGGCGACGCTTTTGACCGACGATGCCTGTATCATAAAAGGCGTTCCTGACCTGCGTGACACAAGCACTATGCAAAAGATCCTGCGCTCGCTGGGCAAGACTGCCGAATATGATTCAGGCAATTGCATGATCAGCTCCGCCAAGGGTACGAATCATTTCGCCGATTACAAGCTTGTCTCTACGATGAGGGCTTCCTTTTGCGTCCTCGGGCCGCTCCTGGGTAAACTGAAGAAAGCCAAAGTTTCTCTGCCCGGCGGCTGTGTTATAGGTGCTCGGCCGGTGGACCTGCATCTTAAAGGCCTCAGGGCTTTAAGTGCCGATATTACTATTGAAGGAGGTTATGTAATAGCTAAGGCCGACAAACTATGTGGCGCGCGCATATATTTGGGTGGCGCATTCGGTTCTTCAGTCCTGGCCACGGATAACGTGATGATGGCCGCGGTTTTAGCCTCCGGCAGGACCGTGATAGAGTGCGCGGCCTGCGAGCCGGAAGTAGCGGACCTGGCGGAATTCCTGATCAAGATGGGCGCTAAGATCAAGGGCCATGGAACGCCGGCCATTGAGATCGAAGGTGTCAAGCACCTGCATGGAGCAAGCCACACCATCATCCCCGATAGGATTGAGGCAGGCACGTTGATGCTTGCCGCTTTGATCACCGAAGGGGATGTCCTGATAAAGAACATATTGTTCCAGCATCAGGGTGGCCTGCTTGATAAATTGGAAGAGGCAGGAGCTTCTATAACCAAGGTTGATTCCTCAATGCGCCTGCGTTGCGCCAAAAAGCTCAAGCCCGTCAATATCACTACCTTTCCCTATCCGGGCTTCCCCACTGATATGCAGGCGCAGATCATGAGCTTGATGAGCGTCACGCCCGGCATAAGCGTGATCACTGAAAAAGTCTATCCCGACAGGTTTATGCACGTCTCCGAGCTCAACCGTATGGGCGCCCATATCCAGAAAGAAGGGCCCTATGCCATAGTAGAAGGGGTCAGGGAATTATCCGGCGCCCCGGTCATGGCTTCGGACTTGCGGGCGTCGGCATGCCTGGTCCTGGCCGGGCTTGCCGCGACCGGAAAAACCAGCATATCGCGTATTTATCACCTGGAGCGCGGATACGAGAACATGGAAGCAAAACTTGAGAAACTGGGTGCTAGAGTTTGGAGAGAGAAGGAATAAGAAAATGATATGTTCCGTGGGACGTAGGACGTAAGGACGTAGGACGTAAAATAAAAAACATCCCACGTCCCTCGTCCAAGCGACCCGCCACAAATATTGGCGGGGAGCGAACGTCCTACGGAAACTTGTGAGGATTTCATATGGTATTAATGATTGATAACTACGACTCATTCACGTATAACCTCGTTCAATACCTCGGGGCGCTGGGCGCTAAAGTCATGGTCTACAGGAACGATAAAATAACCCTGGAGAGAATAGCGCAATTGAAGCCGTCCAAGATACTTATTTCTCCAGGCCCCGGCCGGCCGGAAAATGCCGGTATTTCCTGTGGCCTGATCAGGAGATTCGCGGGGAAAGTTCCCATCCTGGGCGTCTGCCTTGGCCATCAGGCGATCGCCTATGTTTATGGCGGGCGTATCGTCGGAGCGGCCAAGCTCATGCACGGAAAGACCTCTTTGATCTATCATAATCGCAAAGGTATCTTTAACGGCATACCCGATCCTTTTGAAGCTACGCGTTATCATTCCCTGATCGTGGAGAAAAAAAGTTTGCCCGGCACCTTAGAAATTACCGCTTGGACAAAGAAAAATGAGATCATGGGTTTGAAACATAAAGACTTCCCTTTGTGGGGAGTGCAGTTCCACCCGGAATCTATTCTTACCAAATGCGGCAAAGATATCCTGGCTAATTTTTTGAAAATATGATCGCGCTCTTGACTGGAGAACTCTTAAAAAAGAAGGACCTGGCGCCCCAAGAGATGCAGGCCGCAATGGAAGAGATCATGTCCGGCTCAGCCGATACAGGCGATATTGCCGCGTTCTTGGAGGCCCTTGGCAAAAAAAGAGAAACTCCCCAGGAGCTGGCCGCGGCGGCAAGGGTAATGCGTAAATACGCCCTGAAGATAAGCTCCAAGCATAAGATCGTCCTGGATACCTGCGGCACCGGGGGAGATAATTCCGGTACTTTTAATATATCTACGGCTGTTGCCTTTGTGACCGCGGGTGCCGGTATTCCCGTGGCTAAACACGGCAACCGTTCCGTCTCCAGCAAGTCCGGAAGCGCTGATGTCCTGGAAGTGCTGGGTGTTAATATCCATATGCCGCTGGAGACAGTGGAGAAATGCCTTAATGACGCGGGGATTACTTTTTTATTCGCGCAGAATTTTCATCCGGCAATGAAATACGCGATGCCCGCGCGCAAACAGATCGGCCGGCGCACGATGTTCAATATCCTGGGGCCGTTGAGCAACCCGGCGGGCGCTACGCATCAATTAGTGGGTGTTTACGACGAGTATTGGACGGATATCCTGGCAAAAGTCCTGGCTGATCTGGGGATAATCCACGCGCTGGTGGTGCACGGCAAGGATGGCTTAGATGAAATTACCACTACGGACGAGACGGTGATTTCAGAAGCCTCTAAGGCTAAGATCAGCACTTACCGGATTTCCCCGGAAGATTTCGGCCTGACCAGGGTGGCTTCGGAGGAGCTTGCCGGAGGAAGCGCCCAATATAACGCTAAAATAATCCTGGATATCTTAGAGGGCGGCCCCGGGCCGAAAAGGGATATTGTCCTCTTGAATGTGGCCGCTGCAATATATGCCGCGGACTCGGCATCGACCATCAAAGCCGGCCTGCAGCTGGCCAGGCTCTCAATTGATTCCGGCAAGGCGATGAAGAAGCTGGAGGCTTTAAAGGAAATCTCAAATTCATAATGTAGGGGCGGTTTAAACCGCCCCTATAGTGTAAAAGGTTTTGTAGGGACAGGTTTGAAACCTGTCCCTACATGGAGAATACAATGAAAGACGTTTTAAAAGAGATCATTGCCAGAAAAAAAGAGAGGATCATCCTGGCCAAGCAGGCCCTGCCTGAAGAGGAATTAAAAACAAGAGTTCATGGCCTTCCTCCGACGCGGCCGTTTATGGAGGCGATCAATAAGCGCGGGCAGATCTCGCTTATTGCCGAGATAAAAAAGGCATCTCCGTCGCAGGGAGTAATACGCCCGGATTTTAACCACCTGGATATTGCCGCCATCTACGATAGAGCGGAAGTGCAGGCGGTTTCGGTCTTAACCGAAGAGGATTATTTCCAGGGTAATATAACTTATCTGGCCGACGTAAAGAACGCGGTGAGTGCCCCGGTATTAAGGAAAGATTTTATTCTGGAGCCCTATCAAGTCTATGAATCGCGTTACTTTCAGGCAGACGCCATTCTTTTGATCGCCGATCTGCTTTCAAAAGATACGCTCTCTGAGCTGATGGGCCTGGCGCAGGCGCTGGATATGGATTGCCTGGTGGAGGTGCACAGAGAAAAAGAACTCAAAAAAGTCCTGAGCCTGAAGGCGCCGTTAGTCGGCATCAATAACCGTGATTTGTCTACCCTGGAAGTTGATTTTAAGACAACGGAAAAACTATACCCCCTTATTCCTAAGGGCCGCGTAGTCGTGGTGGAAAGCGGGATCAAGAGCCACCAGGATATATTATTCCTGAAGATCCTCGGTGTGAATGCCTGCCTTATCGGCCAGGCATTTATGGAGGCGCAGGATATCAAGGCAAAAGTACAGGAGATAATGGGCTGGTAAAGTATCATGTAGGGGCGGGTTTGAAACCCGCCCCTACAGCGAGAGAGATTTTGTAGGGACAGCATAATATGCTGTCCCTACAGGGGTGTGATGATGGTTAAGGTAAAGATTTGCGGGATAACTAATTTGGAAGACGCGATGGCAGCAGTGGACGCCGGATGTGATGCACTGGGTTTTATTTTCTCTAAATCCAGCCCGCGCTATATCACCCCGAAAAAAGCCGGCGAAATAATCAAGCGCCTGGCGCGCCCGGTGATCAAGATCGGCGTCTTTGTAAACGCTAAGGAAAAACATATCAAGCGGGTTGCCCGGAGCCTGGGATTGAACATGCTGCAGTTCCACGGCGGAGAATCAGCGCAGTTTTGCCGTAAGTTTAAGAATTATAAAATAATCAAGACGTTCAAGCTGCCTGTAGGGACAGGTTTTAAACCTGTCCCTACAAAGAATAGCTTGGATTTGCAAAGTATGTTACAATATAGGCCGTTTGCATACCTCTTTGACACATATTCGCCGTCTAAGGCAGGCGGCACGGGAAAACAATTCAACTGGAAATTATTGCGCCATATAGACGCCTTGGAGCGGCCGGTATTTTTATCCGGAGGCCTCAGGGCCGGTAATGTGCTTAGAGCGATAAAAAGTGTCAGGCCGGATTGGGTGGATGCCAGCAGTTCGCTGGAATCCTCGCCCGGAAAAAAGGATCATCGCAAAGTTAGGAAATTCATAGAGGCGGCAAAAAGAGCGGAGTATTAATTATGTCTTTACCGGATAAGACAGGGCATTTTGACGGTTTTGGCGGCAAGTATGTGCCGGAAACCCTGATCTGTGCTTTGGAAGAGTTAGAAAAAGAATACTGTGCTGCAAAACACGACCTGAGCTTTCGCCGGCAGCTGGATTTTTATCTCAGGGAATACGCCGGGCGGCCGACTCCCCTGTATTTTTCCCAGAACTTGAGCAAACATCTTGGCCTCAGGATTTATTTGAAACGGGAAGACCTTCTGCATACCGGCGCGCATAAGATAAATAATACTCTCGGCCAGGCATTGCTGGCGCTGAGAATGAAAAAACCGCGGGTCATTGCCGAGACGGGCGCCGGCCAGCACGGAGTGGCCACAGCAACAGTCGCCGCGCTCTTTGGGTTAAAATGCGCGGTATATATGGGCGAAGACGATATAGTCCGGCAGAGCCTGAATGTTTACCGTATGAAACTTTTAGGCGCCGAGGTTGTTCCGGTTAAATGCGGCTCCAAGACATTGAAGGATGCCACGACAGAGGCACTAAGAGACTGGGTGACCAATGTTTCCACCACACATTATATTATTGGCTCGGTGGTCGGCCCGCATCCATATCCGATGATGGTCAGGGATTTTCAGTCGGTAATCGGAGCCGAGGCAAGAAAGCAGATTCTAAAGAAAGAGGGCCGTTTGCCTGATTATCTGGTTGCCTGTGTCGGAGGCGGCAGTAATTCCATGGGATTATTTCATCCGTTTTATAACGATAAAAAAGTAAAATTTATCGGCGTTGAAGCCGGCGGCAAAGGCAGGCGGCCGGGAGAGCATGCGGCGACACTTGTCACCGGCAAAATCGGCGTCCTGCACGGGGCAAAATCCAATCTCCTTGAAGACGCATTTGGCCAGATCGAGCCTACGCATTCGATTTCCGCGGGCCTGGATTATCCTGGTGTGGGGCCGGAACATGCCTATTACAAATTAACCGGCCGCGCAACATATGTGACGGTAAATGATCGTCACGCGCTGGAAGGTTTTAAGCTTTTGTCCGAGACAGAAGGTATCATCCCGGCGCTTGAGCCGGCGCACGCCGTTTATCACCTTTTGGAACTCAGCCGCAAAGTAAAGAAAAATTCCCTGGTTATATTGTGTCTTTCCGGAAGGGGAGACAAGGATATGGGCATAGTGTCTTCTGTCGAAGGAGTACGATTGTAGGGACAGGTTTAAAACCTGTCCCTACAGGGATGTTCTTATGAATAGAATAGATAGAAAATTTAAGGAATTAAAAACGGCCGGAGAAAAAGCATTTATCGTTTTTATCACCGCCGGATACCCCAGCCTGACTGCTACGGAAAAGCTGGTTGAGGAATTTGACCGTATCGGGGTCAGTATCGTGGAGCTGGGAGTGCCTTTTACCGATCCGATGGCAGACGGCCCGGTGATCCAGGAAGCATCAACCGCGGCATTAAAAAAGAATACCCATCTCGTCGATATCTTGAATATGGTTAAGCGCCTGCGCGGCCGCGTCAGTATCCCGATATGCCTGATGACTTATTATAATCCCGTGTTTTGTTTCGGCGAAGACAGGTTTATCCGCTATTGCCTGGAATGCGGGGTGGACGGAGTGATCATCCCGGATCTGCCTCCGGAGGAGGCTAAAGAGTTCTTAAGCAGCGCCAGAAAAAAAAGCCTGGACATAATTTGTTTTCTCGCCCCGACCAGCACCCCAAAGCGCGTAAAATTTATTTCCCGGGTCTCCCGCGGCTTTATTTATTATGTTTCGCTTACCGGCACAACCGGGGCACGTTCGTCTTTGCCTGCGCAGTTATCCGGGAAAATCAAAGAGATCAAGCGCGTGAGCGATAAACCGGTATGCGCGGGGTTTGGTGTTTCCACAAGCGCCCAGGTAAAAGAAGTATTAAAGGTTGCCGACGGCGTTATCGTGGGCAGCGCTATCGTAAAGAAGATCAAAGAATGTTCCGGCTCGCCCGATATGGTTAGAAGGGTAGGCAATTTCATATCCCATTTAAAATCCAGGGACGGTTCTTAACCCAAAGCAGAAGTGTCCCAAGCCGGGGACAGTTTAGCTTTGTCTTTAGAACCCTCCCTAACTAAAGATGATGTATAAAAAATTTACGCTGGATAACGGTTTAAGAGTCGTAACGCACAGAATGAGCGGCATGCGTTCGATCGCTTTGGGTATTTGGATAAAAGTGGGTGGCCGGTATGAATCCCAACAGAATAAAGGTATCTCGCATTTTATTGAGCACTTGCTTTTTAAAGGCACAAAAAAATACAGCTGTAGGCAGATAAAAGAGGCGGTTGAGGGTGTGGGTGGGGCATTAAACGGTTTTACCTCCGAAGAGTTGACTTGTTATTTAATCAAAGCCCCGGCGCGCTATCTCGACCTTGCCCTGGATATTCTATCCGACATGGTCATCGCCCCTTTGTTTGCTCCGGACCAGATCCAAAAGGAGCGGGGCGTTATCTTAGAAGAGATCAAGATGTACAAGGATCTTCCCCAGAGCCACGTGCATGAATTATTAGATGAACTGCTCTGGCCAAGCCAGCCGCTGGGCCTAAGTATCGCCGGCTCTCCGGAGTCAGTCGCCAGTATTGATCGCGATGGCCTGCTTAGTTTTAAACAAAATCACTACACTGCTCCTAATATTATTGTGAGTGCCGCGGGCCTACTGGATGCGGATAAATTAATACCCAGGATAGAGAAAAAATTTTCCGGCTTGGCTAAAAGAGAAACTAACAGATTCTCCGCGGCCCGCGATTGCCCGGACAAGCCGCAATTAAAAATCATGGACAAACCCACTGAACAGACGCACCTTGCTCTTGGGTTCCATAGCTTAAACAGGGGGCATACGTTAAAGCATGCGGTGGCTTTATTGCACATCATCCTGGGCGCTAATATGTCCAGCCGCCTGTTCAACGAAGTACGAGAGATCAGGGGCCTTGCTTATGAGATCGGGACGAATGCCAGGTATTTCGCGGATACCGGCGCCTTTATCGTGCATGCCGGAATAGATAACCATAAAGTGGAGCAGGCAGTAGAGGTGATCTTGAGTGAATTGGGCTCGATCAAAGATAAGCTTGTCACTGAAGGCGAATTTAAACGGGCAAAAGAATTTTATCTTGGCCAGCTTATGCTTGCCCTGGAAGACACTATGGATAATATGTTTTGGATCGGCGAATCCATTGCCGCCCTGGATAAGACTTACAGCCTGGAAGACATTGTTAAAGAGGTAAGGCGCCTGGACCGCCAGGACGTGCGGGATGTGGCGGCACGCATTTTTCAGGAAAATAACCTGCGTATGGCGCTGATCGGGCCACTGGCCACGCAAAGAGATGCGCTTTACCAGAGGTTGCGTATAAAATGACACTGAATAATGTTTCTTTGCCGATCGTCTTTATAATCCTCTTTATTTTTGCGGCCATTTCCTTTTTCTTATCGCTATCAGAGACTTCTTTCATCGGCCTCTCCAGGATCCGCCTGCGCCATATGATCGCCCAGGGCGTCAAGCGCGCCCAGGGTATCCAGCGGCTGATCCTGAAATTGGATAAGGTCATCGCCGCCATATTGATCGGCAACAATATCGTCAATATTGCCATCTCCGCGATCGTAACCGGCATATTCGTGCAGTTGTGGGGGTACCGCTGGGGGGTTATCCTCTCAACCTTTGCCACCACGTTTTTCATATTGGTATTTTGCGATATAACCCCCAAGATCCTGGCTTCCAAGCGCACGGAAAAATGCGCGTTATTTGCGGCGCCCTACATGGAAATGATGCTGGTGCTGCTGCATCCTTTCATTGTTTTTTTTATCGGGATCAGCAACTTCCTGCTTAAGTTATTTGGGGTCAAGGCTGCTTGCAAATCCCCGATCATTACCGAAGAAGAGTTGCGCACCATGATCGAAGTCGGCAGTCAGGAAGGGGTTTTAAGCGACGAAGAAAAAAAGATGCTCTACCGCATCTTTGAATTCGGGGATACGCTGGTAAGTGACGTGATGGTGCCTAAAGATAAGATCGTGGCCGTCAACCTGGGTACCGGCTCCGAAGAGCTATTGAATATTTTTGTTGAAGAGGGCCATGCGCGCCTGCCGGTATATAAGGATTCGCCCGACAATATCATTGGTGTGGTCTACGCCCGCGACCTGCTCTATATATTAAGGGATAAAGGGCTTTTTGTGCTGGAGGATCTGGTGCAAAAGGTATATTATGCTCCGGCTGGCCTGCGCGTGAACGAACTGTTGAGGAAATTCCAGACGGACAAGATCCAGATCGCCGTGGTAGTTGATGAGCGTAAGAAGGCCATGGGCCTGGTGACCTTAGAGGATTTGATTGAAGAGATTGTCGGTGAGCTTGAAGAGGTCCAGCCCGGACATTATGCCGCTGGGAGCGTGCGCAAATAAAATTTGACCGTTGCCGTCTAAAAGAGTATAATATGCTCATATAGGGCGGCTTAATCTATGTTACTTAACAAGGAGGAACAAAATGGCAGAAACTGGGTATTGCGTCAAATGCAAAGGCAAAAAAGACATGAAAGATGAACAAAAAGTTACCATGAAAAACGGCCGCGCGGCCATGAAGGGGAAATGCCCTGATTGCGGCACGGGTATGTATAAGATCCTGGGGAACAAGTAGTTTCCCTTTAAGAAGGATGACAATAGATACAAAAAAGCTGGCCCTGCGTATCACATCGGTTGCCGCCTCTAAAAAAGCGCTGAAGCGGGTGATCCTGGACATGCGCGGGATTTCCGATCTCTGCGATTACTTTGTGATTGTAAGCGGTAATTCCAACCGGCAGGTAAACGCGATAGCGCAGGCAATCGTTTCTGATCTAGATATTGACGGGATAAAACCTCTCTCAAAAGGTGTGGCCAACGATGAGTCGGGTTGGGTGGTGCTGGATTTCGGCTCCGTAATAGCGCATATGTTCTACAAGCCGATGAGAGAATTTTATTCTTTGGAACGCTTATGGTCTGAGGCCAAGATGGTCAGGCCGCAGCGTAAGCGAAAAAGCGCTTAGCATACCGGGAATTCTTCCGTCCGCCCACACAGACAAGTAAAAGATAGTTTTTGCAGGGACAGCCTGCCTGCCGGCAGGCACATTGTGCTGTCCCTGTAGATAGGGTAAAGTAGGGGCGGGTTTACAAACCCGCCCCTGCAATTTTCTATGAAATATGATATTCAGGATTTATTGATTGATGTAATTGAAGAGTCCCTAAAAGGGCTGGGCATGAGTATGTCTGTGAGGCCGGCATATCTTGACTTGCCTGGTGACCCGCGCTTTGGCGATTTATCCACCAATATCGCCCTGCAGTTGAGTAAGCAGGTATCAAGGCCGCCCCGTGATATCGCCTCGGATATGGTAGCGGCCATAAAAAAGAGGTTGGCTGAGAGCCCTGCCGGAGTCCTGGTCGAGGATATCAGGATCGAGGGCCCGGGGTTCATCAATTTTTATCTCAGCCCGAACTATTTTTACTCCGAGATACTGGAGATCGTAAGAACGCAAGGCGAGGCGCTTAAATCCGCCAAAGGTAAATCTTTGCCTGTGCTCATTGAATTTGTCAGCGCAAATCCTACGGGTGCGCTTTCCGTGGCCCATGCCCGCCAGGCCGCGGTAGGGGATGCCCTGGCCAGTATCCTTGATTTCATGGGATTTAAGGTCACCCGCGAGTATTACCTTAACGATGAAGGGAACCAGATCAATATTCTCGGCAATTCCGTAGAATTACGCATGAAGGAGCTTGCCGGCGAGAAGATAGATTTTCCCGAGGACCATTATCAGGGAGATTATATCTATGATATCGCCAAGGTTGCAAAGGCCGGACTGCCGCAGGGCATCGAACTGCGCGATTTTGCCGCGGGATTCATACTGGATGTGATAAGAAAGGAACTTGACGATTTCGGGGTGAAATTCGATTCCTGGTATTCGCAGAAGGAGCTGGGCAAACGCGGTTTGATAGAAGACGCGCTGGATTACCTGAAAAAACAGGGTTTTGTTTATACAGAAGACGGCGCTACCTGGTTCAAGTCCACGCAGTTCGGGGATGATAAGGACCGGGTAGTGATAAAAAGCGACGGGGCCTATACCTACCTTGCCCCGGACATCGCGTATCACCGGGAAAAATACCGCCGGGGTTTTAAATGGCTGATCAATTTCTGGGGCCCGGATCACCATGGTTATATCAACCGTCTTAAAGCGGCGGTAGAGGCGCTGGGGAATCCTAAGGATTCGCTTTCCATTATTATAGTGCAGCTGGCCACCATCTATAGAGACGGAAAGCAGCTGCATATGTCGACCCGCAAGGGCCAGTATATCACCTTGCGCGAGGTCTTAGATGAAGTCGGCAAGGACGCGGCGCGGTTTTTCTTTATGATGCGCCGCACCGCAAGCCACCTGGATTTTGACCTGGATATCGCCAAGAAACACTCTTCGGAGAACCCGGTTTATTACGTTCAATACGCCCACGCCCGCATTTGCAGTATTTTAAAGAACAGCCCGGCTGCATCCGGGGCATGCGATATTGACCTTTCTGTTTTGAAGGAAAAAGAAGAGCTTGCCCTGCTGAAAAAAATATGGCAGTTTTATTCCGTCCTGGATATCTGCCTTGCGACCCAGGATCCTTATATGCTTACGGTGTATCTTCAGGCCCTGGCGGAGTCATTCCATAAATTTTACGACCTGCACCGCGTCTTGGGCACAGACGATAAATTGACCCGGGCCAGGGTCACGCTGATTGAGGCGGTTAAGATAGTTATTGCCTCCGGATTAGGGCTCTTAGGCGTGTCCCGGCCGGAGAGTATGTAATTCCGCGGGGCTTTGTCCGATCCTGTCTAAGGTAAAACTCATCAATGAAACAGAGCCACAAGATACTCAAAATCGCTTCGATCGATATTCCCCTCCAGAAAAAACTATGCGCGGACCTCGGAATTTCTCCTGTCCTTGCGCAAATATTGATCAACCGCCATATAATAGATAGCTCTGCGGCGCAGAAGTTCCTTGATGCAGGCAGCCAGGACCTGCTTGATGGCGCGCTCTTCAAGGATATGGCCAAAGCCGTGGGCCTGGTTAATATTGCCGCCGCAGCCGGGAAAAAAGTGATGGTTTTCGGCGATTATGATGCTGACGGCATAACCGCTCTGGCCCTGGTCAAGGAAACCCTGGAGAGAATGGGTATTAAGGCCCTGCATTATCTGCCGCATCGGCTTAATGAAGGCTATGGCCTGAATAAGTCCGCTGTCCGGCGCGCCGTAGAAGATGGCGTGGGGCTCCTGATTACCGTTGATTGCGGCATCACCAGCCACGAAGAGATAGAGGAATTAAGGCGCCATAACATCGAAGTTATAGTCACCGACCATCATGAACCGGCGGACACAACATTGCCGCCGGCCTCAGCCATCATTAATCCCAAGGTGAAAGATTCAGGTTATAAATTCAAGGACTTAGCCGGGGTGGGCGTGGCTTATAAATTTTGCCAGGCCTTGAGCAATTCTAAAATGTTTGATGACCTGGATATTGTCTGCCTTGGCACTATCGCAGACAGCGTGCCGCTTTGCGGTGAGAACCGCGTGATCGCCAAAGTCGGCCTGTTAAGATTGGCGCGCACCAGGAGAGCGGGTATCCGCGCGTTGATAGAGAACGCCGGCATCAGCGGCAAACCTTTTAATCCAGAATCTGTCAGTTTTATCCTGGCCCCGCGCATCAATGCCAGCGGCCGCATGGATACGGCCGAGGTTTCTTTGAGATTATTGCTTTGTTCGCAAAAGGAAGAAGCCTCGAAGCTGGCCGGGGTATTGGACGCGCATAATCGTCAGCGCCAGAAAATAGAAAGCAAGATCATGGAAGAAGCGCTGGAATTGCTTGACAGGGATTTTGACCAAAAATTACACAAGATCATCGTGATCGCCAAAGATGACTGGCATCGCGGAGTGCTGGGGATAGTAGCCTCGAAATTGGCGGATAGATTTTATCGGCCGGCCATCGTCATCTCTATGGGCAAGGATCAATGCAAAGGCTCCGGCCGTTCCATAAAAAATTTCCATCTTTTTGAAGCGCTGCTGGAATGCCGGAGGTTCTTAAGCGCCTTTGGCGGGCACGCGCATGCCGTGGGCCTGACCATGGATAAAAACAACATAGAAAATTTTAAAGAGAGCATCTTGCGAACTGCCGCAGATAAGTTATTGCTGGAGGATATGCTGCCCAGCCTGGATATTGACCTGGAGTTGAGCCTGGCTGATATAAATGATGGCATGATCGCCGAGCTGGATAAACTGCAGCCTTATGGCCAGGGTAATCCTGAAGCATTGTTTTATACCAGGGGTTTGAAGTTGAAAGGGCAGCCGCAGTCTTTGCGCCGGGATACCTTGAAGTTCCGGGTCAGTAACGGTGATGTGACTATGCAGGTTATAGGATTTGGAATGGCGCCGTTAATGCCTAGCCTTGAGGCAGCTGATTCGCTTGATTTGGTTTACAGCGCGCGCATGGACAATTGGCAGGGTGATTCTTCGCTCATTTTGGAAGCAAAAGATATGTTCTTCAGATAAAATGTAGGGACAGCATATTATGCTGTCCCTACAAAAGCTGTCGTATTCCGGTAGGGACAGGTTTAAAACCTGTCTCTACATCAAGATTTAGGCTTTCAGGAAATTGCCCTTTTTAATGCACCTGGTGCAAATATAGGCTTTCGTGGGATGGCCGCCGACTAAGATGCGCATTTTCTGCAGGTTAGGCAGAAATTGGCGTTTTGAGGAACGGCAGATCTTGCTGCCGGTGCCGCCTTTTTTCTTATAAAGGCCTTTGCGCGAGACAACTTTGCCGGTTTGCAGGCCCTTTTCGCAGAGAAAACATTTTCTTAACATGTTTTTTCCTCATGTAATATTTACGGATAGATTAAATTGCCGCAGGGGACGGTTTGAAACCGTCCCCTACATTGAAAAAACAGTATACCTAAAAACAGGATAATGTCAAGCAGTATGAACAAAATTTTAGAAGGGTTGAATCCGGAGCAGGTAGAGGCAGTTACACACAAATCCGGCCCGCTTTTGATCATTGCCGGCGCCGGTACCGGTAAGACTACGGTGGTGACCCGCAGGATCGCCTGGCTTTTGTCTGAAGGATTAGCTAAGCCCGAAGAGATCCTCGGGCTGACCTTTACCGACAAGGCCGCCAGGCAAATGCAGGAAAAAGTAGATATACTGGTGCCTTACGGTTACACTGACATCTGGATTTCCACCTTCCATGCCTTTGGAGACCGCCTCTTGCGTGAAAATGCGCTTATCGCGGGCCTCAACCCGGATTTTAAGGTGATGACCCAGCCGGAGGCGGCGGTGTTTTTGCGCGAACATCTTTTTGAATTTGATCTGCAGCGTTACCGGCCGTTATCCGAGCCCACGCGTTTTATTGAAGCTATGCTTTCGTTGTTTAGCAGGGCCAGAGACGAGGATGTTTCGGCCAAGGAATACATGGATTTTGCCGAGCACCTTACGTTGAAGTTAAAGGACAACCCCGAGGATGCGGCACTGGCAGAGGAAGCGGCCTGCGCGCGGGAAATTGCCGCAAGCTACGCTAAATATCAGGATCTCTTAGAGCGCGCGGGACTGGTGGATTTTTCCAACCAGTTCTATCTTGCCCTGAAATTACTGCGTGAACACCCGCTCGTGCTTAAAGAGTGCCGCCGGCGGTTTAAATATATCTTAGTCGATGAATTTCAGGATACGAATTATACCCAGTATCAACTGGCAAAGCTTTTATCAGGCGATTCCGGCAATATCACCGTTTGCGGGGATGATGACCAATGTATTTACCGCTTTCGCGGCGCCGCATATTCTAATCTGTTAAATTTTATAAAAGATTTTCC
Source organism: Candidatus Omnitrophota bacterium (assembly GCA_030691585.1). Taxonomy (GTDB): domain Bacteria; phylum Omnitrophota; class Gorgyraeia; order Gygaellales; family Profunditerraquicolaceae; genus JAUYEC01. Next base: position 7,445 of record JAUYEC010000123.1, on the reverse strand, counting down.
TCGCTCCAGGCAAATAAACATTATCCGTAATTACCGCTCCACTCAGCCTATCCTAGACAGCGCCTACGGATTGATCCAGCATAATAATCCTGAGCGTTTTGAGGTCAAGGCCAAGATCGATAAACACCTGATCGGCCTGGCCAGGCAAGGCAAGCCGCCGCAGCAGATGCATTTTGATACGATTTCGACGGAGGCGGATAATGTTGCCGCGATAATAAGAGCCAAGGTTACCGGAGGAGATTTTAAATACCGTGATTTTGCCATCCTGGTGCGCGCCAATTCCGATGCCCAGCCGTTCCTGCAGGCGCTGAATATGCAGGAGATCCCCTGGCAGTTCAGCGGCAATCAAGGGCTTTATGCCAGGGAAGAAGTCAAACTTTGCATCAATTTCCTGCGCACAGCGGCGAATTTTTCCGATTCAATGAACCTGTATTACCTGGTGAGTTCTGAGGTCTATGAATTGGGCCTGGCGGAGCTCGGCCTATGCAGCCATTTTGCCCGGCGCAGGAATAAACCGTTTTACGAAGTTTTGCATGGCCTTGAGTCTATCGCGGAGTTATCCGGAGTAAGCGATGAATTCCGCCAAAAAGTAAAAAGGGTGCTTAACGACCTGGAAAAATTCCTCAAATTTTCCCGCCAGGAATCTACCGGCCGCTTACTTTATCGGTTCCTTACCGAAACCGGCTATCTCAAGAGCCTCACCGCAGAGCAGAGCCTGGAAAATGAGGTCAAGATCCAGAATCTGGCCAAGTTTTTTAATTTAGTGCGCAACTTTGAATTAGTGGCCAAAGAAGACCGGGTGATTAACTTCGTCAATTACCTTAATCTGATGATCGAGGCCGGAGATGACCCGTCGTGCGCTGAGGCGGACCTGGATACGGACGCGGTCAATGTTTTGACAATTCATAAGGCCAAGGGCCTGGAGTTCAGGGTGGTGTTTTTGGTAAGTTTAGTGCAGGGGCGTTTTCCATGGCCGCGGAGATCTCAAACCATTGAATTGCCGGAAGAGTTGATCAAGGAGGTCCTGCCTGGCGGTGATTTTCATATTCAGGAAGAGCGCCGGCTTTTCTACGTGGGGATGACCCGCGCAAAGGAGGAATTATATCTGGCCAGCGCCGATGATTACGGCGGAGCGCGCCTGCGTAAGATCAGTCAATTTGTAATGGAGGCCCTGGGCCAGGAAAAGAAACAGGCGGAAAAGAAAAAGGCCACAGCGCTGGAGGCGATCAAGCGTTTCGCACCCTCTAGCCAGGCGTTGCCGCCTGGAAAATCAGCTCCCGGCGCGGAACAGATGGTGCAGTTAAGCTATTATCACATTGACGATTACCTGACCTGTCCCTTGAAATATAAATATGTCAACATTTTGCGCGTGCCGATCTTGGAACACCATACGGTCATCTACGGACGCGCAATGCACGAAGCTGTAACCAGGTATTTTCAACTTAAGATGCAGAATAAAGACATGACGCTCGCGGAGCTCCTGGGCGTGTTTAAGGACAATTTTGACCCGCAGGGTTTTATTGATGTCCAACACCAGGAGGAACGCTTGCGCACCGGATGTGCCGCGCTGACAAGATTTTTCAGCGAAGAAGCCGGACGCAAGTGGCGGCCCAAATTCATTGAAAAGCCTTTTTCGTTTATCTTTGAGAATAATCGTATCAGCGGAAGGTTTGACCGTGTGGATGAGCGCGACGGCAAAACCGTGATCGTGGATTTTAAGACTTCTAATATCCAGAAGCAGAAAGAGGCGGATAAACGCGCGCAGGAAAGCCTGCAATTGGGCCTGTATGCCTTGGCTTATAAGAATATTTTTAGCGTAGATGTGGAGCAGGTAGAATTATATTTCCTGGAATCGGGCCTTATCGGCGCGGGCGTTATTGATGCAGACGCGCTGGCAGATGTGCAGGCCAAGGTCCGCCAGGTCTCCGAAGGCATCCGCAAACAGGAATTCGCCGCTACTCCTAAATACATGGCCTGCACCTATTGCGCCTATAACCAGATCTGCCCCTCCGCAGCACTCAAATAGTTCCCAACTTGTCTCTAGCGTCTGCCGCGGCATATTTCTCGCAGGGACGCATAATCTGCCTCTGGCGAGTTGCTCGCATATGGATTTTTTGCGCATAGCCGCGGGGTATTTCTCGCGGGGACGCCCTGCTTCGCTAAAGCTTCGCAGGGCTGTTCTCCGAAGCCTTGGCGAAGGAGAACACTTGCCCCGCCCCGGCGGGCGGGGCTGCGCTCGGATGGGCTGCGTCGCTCTCGCCTACTCTCTAAGCTCGCAGGCGATCCATGCCCGCTCCCTGCCTGCCGGCAGGCAGGCTTGCCCATACGCCCCGCTCAAAAAAGGGGACAGCGCCCTTTTTAGGGCGCTGTCCCCTTTTTGGAAATGAAGAAGTTATAAACTTGATATCGCAAAATGCTATATCAAGTCAGGGAGCGTGAGAAAGTATGCGTAGGGGAGGTTTTAACCTCCCCTACGCCTCATTGTGAATTTTCTGTTAGATTTCGCCTCCTGCCGCGTCTATTAATGTAGGGGCGGATTTTAAACCCGCCCCTGCGAAAAGCTGACGAAAGGAGGATTCAAATGGGCGAAAAAGATATTTCGGTTGAGGTGGTAGCAACGAAGATTTTGCTGGTACGGGGTAAGAAGGTTATGTTGGATAAGGATTTAGCCGAATTGTATGGAGTCACAACTGGAGAGTTGAATCAAGCGGCGAGAAGAAACAGGGATCGTTTTCCGGCTGATTTTATGTATCACCTTACAAAACAAGAGGTTATAAACTTGAAATCACAAATTGTGATATCAAGTTGGGGAGGCGTAAGAAAGTTTCCCTATGTTTTTACTGAACAAGGCGTGGCGATGTTATCCGGAGTGTTACACAGTAAACGCGCGGTTGCCGTCAATATCGCTATTATGCGGGCTTTTGTTAAATTACGCGAAATATTATTGACGCATAAGGACCTGGCGGAGAAGCTCGAGGAATTGGAGCGGAAATATGAGTTGCATGAGAAGGATATTCAAGCAATATTCGGGGCGATAAAGTCAATGCTTGAGCCGCCTCCGGCCAAAAACAAAGGCCGGCTCGGATTTTATGTAGAAAAATAGCGATATTTTGTCCAAATACTATTTGATTTACGTCGATTTCAGGTGTCTAATATTGATAAACATGGGAGCATAAATATGGCATCTAATCTTATAGGAAAAGCGTTTGATCTGGCGTCTTTGCTCGACTATCAGGTAAATTCTGTCGTCAGTAGGGAGATAGTCAGGAAAGATGCGGGGACGGTTACTTTGTTTGCTTTTGACAAGGGGCAGGGTTTAAGCGAACACACCGCCCCATTTGACGCCTTGGTCTATATCGCAGACGGCAGCGCAGAAATAAAAATCGCCAGTAAGCGCAATGTGGTTAGAAAAGGCGAAATGATCATCATGCCCGCGCACAAACCCCACGCCCTAAGGGCAATCCGCAGATTTAAGATGCTTTTAATTATGATAAGGAAATAGATTTCCAAGTAGCACGGAAAACGCCTGGGGTTTGTGGGGTTTTGGCAACAGTCATTTAGTTCGGCACATATAGAGTACAGCATGAACGGTGAAACTAAAAAAGTTTTAGTCGCGGTAAAGGCATGCCTTAATCTGAGTAAAAAGCATGGTGAGATTGGTAAGGAGTAGGTATCGGAATTTAAAAAATTTTCCTTTTAATATAGAGGTATTAGATGAAACGATATTGGGTAATTGCACCATATAATTCAGAGAAAAAAGAAATATTTGATAAAGCTTGGGAATTTGACTTAAAAAATGGGACTATTGCCGTAGGTTGGAAAGATATGAAAGACATATTTATGAGGCCTATTACAGAAGTCGAATATAATAAGATATATGATGATTTTTATTCTAAAAAATTGAAAAGAATTAGTGTGTATGACCGCAAAACGTTCTGGAGATTTTGGCACGATATTTCAATTGGTGATTTGGTTATCGCTCGTCGGGGTATGAAGAGAATGTTGGCTTTCGGTGAAGTCATTGGCGGGCCTTTTTACGACGAGAATAAAGGGAAAGAGAGGGTTGGTTATTTGACAGATTATTCTTATGCGAACTTCTTGAGTTTAAAATGGCAAATAAACGAAATTGCATTTGAGAAGCAGGTGTTTCTTATGTCTACTATACAAGAAATACCGGAAGATCGATACAATCTTTTTATTCGCGGAGAAAGTAAAAGTGTTAGGACTCAAGATAAAGTAATTAATAAATTAGACGACCATCCTTTAGAAGTAATATCAGAACGCCCGCAATGGCTCGAAAGCTTAATTAATGATATAGAAAGTCTAAAAAATGATCCTCAGCATAAAGAAAGAGCTCACGAATCTCTTGTGGAGGCTTTTTATGAATTACTCGGTTTTAAGAAATTTAATGATATTAAGCATCGGCAGGGCAGAATCGATATAAGCATAGAAATTCAAGGAAAAACAATTATAGTCAATGAAGTCAAAAAAGATTGGAATCAGTCTTATAGAGATAAAACTACTATTATCCAAGCTTATAATTATTCTCTCGAAAGTGGCGCTAGATTTGTAGTGATTACTAATGGCGATTATTATGCGATATTCGATAAAGACAAAGGGCGTTCTTATGATGCGAACTTTCTAGGTGATTTCCAACTGTCAAAACTAGAGAAAAATGATTTGGGCCTTATAGATTTGCTTAGGAAAGATAGTATATCTAAACCATTATAATTTACGTATAAATGTTTTCGATAAATCATTTTTACACACGCAGGCAAATTTCTAATACGATTGGCGGGAATTTGCAGTCTTATCTGCCCATTAAGGATGGGTTGGTAGTTTGTGCTTGCGTTAGGCCCGATTTGAACCCAGATGGGCCAAAGATTATCCTAGTGGGGAATAAACCAAAGGTTAAACATGCAGCTGAATTATTGCGTTCTCAAAAATCGCCCATTCCTGTTTTTATAAAAAGAGATAAAAACAAATGGGAGTATGTCGGTATTTATGAGGTAAGCAGTGTCAGTAGTTCTACCGAGGATATAGCATATCACGAAGATATTTCATCTAGGCGAAATCTTAATATGATTATACGTTTATCTTATATCAATAAATGAAGATATATTCTTATGTGGTTAAACATGATACCGGTTTTGCCCCCAATGCATTTTGGGGATATTGCACGCTTGCTTGTTGTAAACCGAAAATTCGGAAATTGGCAACGGTAGGCGATTGGGTAGTGGGTACCGGTTCGGTAGAGAATATTGGTAATGATAAACTGATCTATGCTATGAAAATAACCGAAAAATTGTCTTTCGAACAATATTCCCGTGATAAGAGATTTCAGAATAAAATACCTGCTAAGGGCCTGATGGAAGAAAGAGGCGACAATATATTCTACAAGGGTGAAAACAGCGGATATATACTGCGTAAATCTTTGCATAATACGGAGGAACAAAAAAGGACAGATTTGAGTGCTGATTCAGTTTTGGTCGCGGATTGGTATTTTTATTTTGGCAAAAACGGCTGTTTAATTCCGGCTGAATTTAGAGCTGTAATAAAAAAAGGTCCGGCTCATAAATGTAATTTTGATCAAAATTTTTCTTCAAGATTCATTAAGTGGTTGGAAGAGAATTTCCAGCGAGGACTTCAAGGCGAACCTTTTGATTATAAAGAAAAATTGTTCGTGAGCGATTACGAAAAGATTGCCGTAAATACCAGCTGTTAATTTTGTGTATGCGGGGAGAGAGTATGCTATCAGAGAAAGCCGTAGAGAAAAAACAATATTGGTGTTTTAATTTTGCAAACGATAAGCAGCTTCTGCATTATGGATTGGCAAAGAATCTGTGGTTGTGTCAGTATGTGTACAGAGATACCTATTTAAATGACGCTACTGTTACAAGAAACTGGAGAAAATTCAAAGAAATAAAAGTTGGCGATACTTGTTTAGCATACTTACCTAACTCGAGATTCTATGCAGCAGGCGAGATAATTCCCCCGTGGGGTCCAGCTGTTCTTAGAGACAATATAGATGATATTATAAAGGGAAAACAACATCACAAAAACGGAATCATTCATTATAATGATTCTGCCATGTTTGAGGATTATATTGATACAACATTATTTAAGGGCGAAAACGACAATCTATCATGGAGGCGTGCTCAGAGGGTGGCTGTTAAATGGCAGTACATTGTTATGGATGGTGTTTATATCCCAGGGCTTGCTAATGCCTGCATGGTAACAAATGCATATAGATTTTGTGGCGCTTTTCAGATTAAATCTGATTTTTTTAAAGAAGTAAAAGATATATTGATGGGGAATTCCGGGGATGCACCACTTAATCGAATTCGCTAGCGGGTGACGAGGCGCGGTTTGGGCTGGTATACGGCGAGGGGTGAAGATAGACGTTAAAATTGATAAGTTAAACAAAGAGGAGCTGGGGAAGCGGGGTGTATCCGCCTGGCCGATCTGGAAGAATTGAGGGCAATTTGAAGAAGAGATATTTTATCGTCGCGTTGGCGATTATGTTGTTATTTTGTAATTTCGCCTGCGCTGAAGACGGCAATTATGACGCCTTTGTTACGACTAATGACGGCACTTATTCGGCATCGGTGGTGGTTGAAAGCAATAAGGTCACAATTGTGCGCTGGCCGCAAGGCGGGTTTACGCTTGTTTCAACAGAAGAGATTGTTGCTGGGGTGGCCAAGGGTACGGATTCAGACGGTAATCCCATCAGCATAGAGGTGCAGGAGTTTTTTTAAGAAATTATTTGATCACCGTAAAAGAATTATAGACCAGGTCGCTTTTGCGGCCGTCGTCAGAGATGCGTTTCAACGTCCACGTATATACCTGTCCGTTTTCAAATTTATCCGCTCCGACGCTCAATGAACCGGCATCCCGGTCAAGGTTCTCTTTTGTAATAAGATTAGGTTCGGTCGAGTCATAGCCTTTATAGAGCCGGAACTCAAATCCTCCGGTATTAACCGGGATCGGGTCGCTCCACTGGAACTCTAACGCGCTCTTGCCCTGCAGCGAGGCAGTTTCTCCTTTTGGGTAGAGCATCCGCGCGGGCACAGGGTTATCAAGAAAACTCTTTGAACCCAGCTCAAAGGCAGAGATAGCGCCGGGCAATAATAGGAATAAAGCCGCTACTAAAAATATTCTGTATCTGCCCATAGTATCCTCCCGGTGAATATGGAACCCATTGTGTAGGGACAGCACATTGTGCTGTCCCTACAAAAACCGTAATGGAATTACCTTTTTTAAAAGCAAATCTTTGCTATAATCATTTTAAAGCCGCAGACGCATTTAGGCAATAGTTTTCGCGGCCGGCCGCCATTAGCGAGGAAGGCAATATGGATACCCTTAAGACAAAATCCATCAGGAACATTGAAGAAAAAATGGAAGGCATGGAACCGGATTCTCTTCGCCGCCACGTCCTGGAGAGC
>JAUYEC010000056.1 GCA_030691585.1 Candidatus Omnitrophota bacterium | reverse complement strand
AGCTCATAGAAAATTTGCAATGCTTCATCAGGCCCGTAAACCGTCCCCCTTCCCGCGGCTACCATAGGCAATACGCTCTTCTTAAATACGGTGTGCGCATCTTTCATGTTCATACCCGCTAAAAACAACTCACAGATCCGGCTCCCTTCTCCCTTCGGTGGAATATGAGGAATATCTACTACCGCCCTGCCTGCGATGATCTCCCGCGCCAGCACGGTTTGATTACTGCCTGCAGGCGCATCTTTATCCAGAGCAAGCTTATTCCCCTCTATCAATACGGCGTATCTTGCGGGATCGGTCACCAAACCGGCATCATCGAAAAGCGCCACGCGCAGTTGTGACCGCTCATTTTCTTCGAGTTTGAATTCCTGTTTTGCCAGCACCCAGCCCGCCTGCTTGTTTAACTCGATCAATAATACCGGACAGTCTCCCTCTTCTACACGAACCGCGGAATGAGCTTCGGGATTATTAACCAGATAACGGATCATATCCGCCTGACTAAGGCAGGGAACGCATCCGACTCTAGCCGCGTTTTTAAGGAAATAGGCCTTGGCCCTGCGCTGCTCATCGTTCAAGCATACGAGTATCAATTGGGGTATCTTTTTTTCACAGCAGGCAAAGGAAAATATCCTTATAGCGATTTCATCCACCGCTTTTCTCTCTTCGTCTCCGCTTCCCGCCAGAGAATAGATCTTATCCGTCGAACCGGTCTCTTTGATCTCTTCCTTCACCCTGTTCTCAAAGTTATCCCAGATATCTCTTGATTCATTGGATATCTCCAGCAGATAATACCACTTATCCGAGTCTTCGCCGGCGTCTTCCTGTAAAAGGTTGGCAAATAATCCATCGCCGGCCGACAAAGCATGATAAACGATCAAGCCCTTTGATAACCTGATGTAAAAATTTGAAAAACCCGGACTAAGGCTGATCCTGATCAGCATTCTTAACAGGCGCAAAGTCGCAAGGCTGTGGGGATGGGAATCCAGCGCGTATTCCGCCAATTTTATGAAATGGTAAAGCCTCTCTGTGGCAGCGTCAAATTTCATTTCCGTAAACTTTGGCTGGTTTTGCCTGGCTTGAGCGTATTTGACCTGCAGGTCCTGTGAATGCCATACCTCGCGCGCCTTTTCCTGCCTTTCAAGTCCGGGTAAACCTGGGTACGCCGCATCGATCAACAATCTGCAGGCCGCTTCGCTGGTGAAATCGTAACTTACGCCCGCGGCATAAAAACGCTTATTACCACCCAGCCATTCCGACTGTTCCAATAAAACAAGCGTGTTTTCCCAGTCGTCAATGTAGGATTGAACCGGCCTGTCCGCGGAGATCGGGAATAAAAAGAGGGAGCTTGCGGGCATGACCGGGTCTTCAAAAGCATCCAGCACGATCAATATGCCTTCACTGCCATCCGGCATATAGATCCTATCCTTGTAATGTATTCTGTGGGTGCGCAAAACCCCCGCCAGCTCCACCGGGCTCAATACCGGCGTTGCGCCGATAGCGTTCATTGACCTAAGCAGTATACTGCAGGGGTAAATTCTTCCGAATCTAAATACGACCGGCGGGGGCATTCCGGCATCGATAAACTTGCGATATGCTTCAGTCAGACAATCTATCCCTGATTGAAGAGCCTTTGATTGCAGACAGCAATCTATCTGCCTGTGCAAAAATACACCCATCTTTTCCAGGTCCCTGCAATTATCCGGGACATCGGTAGTTCTTGCGCCCGCGCCAAAAGCAAAAACTTTTCCCTCAACAGGCGCGTTGCCGAAAAGTTGTTCCGCGGTTCTGCCGGCATAAAGCGCGGCAAATGCCTGGGCATACATAAGGACCACATCGCGCGCCATCTGGTGGTCATTACCGATAACGATATTCTTACCCTCTCTCTTGATGATATCCCAACCCTGGCCCGCGTTAAGACAGAGAGCCAGTTTTTTAAAACCCTCAAATGACATCGGTATGTTTAAAGCAATCTGTTCTCTTCGGAGCTTTGCCGCTTCCAGATGCGCCTGCCTGTTAAGGAATACCCATATTTCTTCATCCGGAACCAGTTGGAGCAATTCCAGGCCTGAAGCAGCGGTTTCACGCCAGAATTTCCTGCCCTTGCCTGCCTCGCCGTTGCGTTTTGCCTGTTCCAGCATCACCTTTGCGTAGATATATCTTTTAACACCGGCTATCATCGCCTCCCTTTGCTCCGGGAATATCCACCCCGGAATGTCTTTTCTGGCGGCAGCCGCAATCTCGCGCATTAGCGGAGAAAAATCGTGCTCGGAAAAATCCTTTTTTGCCTCCCTTATTTTTCCCCCGGCCTCTTCATATTTCTTTTCCGCGCTTAATCTCCTGGCCTCTGCCTCCGCACGCTCTATGCCTTTATGTTCCGCATCTTCAATTTCCACGCTCATTTCCTGCCATAAAGCCCGGACTTTCGGGCCTTTTTCTTTACCATTATAAATTTTATCAATCAAATCCGTTGCCTGACCCGGCCCTTTACTCTTTCTTTCATCTCTTGCCCATGCCAAAACGATACTTTCTCTCTTATCTTCCAGATCGCGCGAAATAGGCCCGCTTTCCGCCTCCGGCCATCTTTTCCAGGCGGCATTATCTTCTCCCGATATCAATTCAAGCGCTGCGGGATAGCCGGCTTTATTGGCTAAAGTATCTATATCGGCAAAAAGTCTATTCATACGCCGCCCTTCATTAACCATAGCCTCTTGCTTACGCCCTGCCTGCTCATCCAGGAGGTCTTTTTCTTTTTCAAGCCGCGCCTGTTCCAGAGAAACAAAAGTACCCAGGAATGCTTCTTCGCTGAACCCGAGGCTTTCATCAAGGCCCGCGTCTTTCAGTTTCACTGCCAGATTGTGCTGGCATTGCCGGTCGCTTATCGCCATCGGCAATCCCAACGGCAACGCCCTGCCGCTCAAAATAACCGTTCTTATATCCCTGATCTTAGCGGGATCTGTTTTCTGACCTACAATAACATCCTTTAACGCGCATGCGCCGGGCTTATCGGAAGTAACGAGTGTTAATTTTAAAAAAGATCTTCCGGCAAGCATAGCCAGGCTTGATAATGCAAAAGCGTGCTCGTGCACTAAAATAGTTTTGGCGGTTGCCCCCTTTAATACCGCCTCCGCTATATCAGCCGCCGGTATAAGGCAGGCGAATCCGGCATACAGCGCGAATTGCAATTCTTTGGCAGTCCGCGGGACGCAAATTAAAAGGGCCTTTTTATCCCTGCTGTTCTGCATTACCTCAACCAGGGCAAGCCCAAGTTCGTCCATCTTGCATGAAGAAATATCAACTACCTGCTCAACTATCTGTGAAGGTGGCGCTGCCGCGCCGGCCCCATTGTCACAAAGCTTCCTGCCGGATTCGGGCAATCCCGCCGAAGGATCTAAAACCTTGCCGTTATCCTTGCCTAATTGAGCCAATAATCCTCTATCCGGCCTGCCCAGCCTGATACTTTCCTGCAGCCGCTTTACATCATCATGGTACAAACCGCCCTCCGCGGCAATAAGTTCGTGAATTATGATCCATTGATTGGAACGGCTCACTCCTTCAAGGGGCAGGCGGAAAGTATCATCAAGATTTCCTAACAGCACTCTCCGGTCAAAAATTATAGCGATGGCGCGGCCGGTCTTTTCGTCAATACGCACACAAGCGCCGCATTCCAAGTCATCAGTGATATAGATCTTGATATCCTGGCGGAACCGGTATCCATTTTCCAGGAGCGAACGCACAAACTTCACTTTTCTTAATAAAGGGAGCCTCCAACGCTTTTGCTCAGATATAAGTTCCAGTCTCTTCCCTACTAACACCGCCTCCACATCTTCTCTTGTTTTAAGGCTTCCGTCAGCGCTATGGTCGCGGGATGGCGCCCGGCTCTTCTTCGCCGCGGCGGCGCGTTTTATATACTGCTTATATTCTTCAACTCTTGCTAAATATTTGGCGATCTCTCCCAGAGTTTGACCTACTCCAGCCTCATTCTTATACGGCCCTAAACCCCTTCCGATATTTGTCAATCTATCAACGGCGCCTTGCGGCTTGCATAGATCTTCCCACATCCGCACTGCGTCTTGGATTAATTGTGTTTTTTGAGATCTAAACGCGGCTTTTACCTGGCACATTGCCGCATCAGTCGCTTTCATATGCTTTGCCGCGTGTTCCCGCAATCTTTGCCAAACTGGCGGCAAAGCGTCTAAATATGCCTTCAACTCAACCGCGTCAGGGCTGGTTTCCGGGAGAATATACATAGTAGTATCACCCCCCTGATCGCTCTTTGATTCTACCAGCGCGCCGATCAGGTCAGTGGGCCCGATTCTGCCTGCCGCGTAAACTTTGGCCAACTGCCCATACCCCTCTAATGCGCCCGCGCGCATATGCCAAAGCCGGCGCCCGGCAGCAAAATCTCCCTGATACTGCACATAGATGTTATTGAATTCTTCTTCTGATAATAACAGCTCTAAGGCTCTGATTGTCCTAAGAGCCCGCTTGCCCTTTTTTATCTCTGCGCCGATTTTAACAGTTTCAGCAGGGATCCCCCCAAGCAGGGCGCGGGCTTTGGCGATATATTCTTCACCCCACAACCGCGATCCTTCCTTTCCACACAATAACTTCCATAGCGTGCGTTCCGTGCAATGCAAGGAGAATATTTCTTCCATTGCTTCCTGCAAAATTTTGGCTAAATTGCCTGCCTGTAAAAACTCTACGTCCATAAAATCCGTATCCAGCCTGCTATCCAGTTTTCGACCGGGGATAGATTGGACTGCCGTAATTGCCGCTCTTTGCCCGGCAAGTTCATATGAACCACTGGAATTTTCAATCCTGCGCCTGCGCATAGATTCACTGCCGTCTACGCGTATCAATAAATCTATATTCTGCGCGTCAGCCGGAGCATTAGTCACAGACTCCACAAAAATAACGTCCTTGTCAGAATGCCGGCTAACCAATTCCGCGATAGTAAACGGCCTGGGGAGCGGACAATGGACCTTACTTCCATTCGTAAGCTGCCCGTTCATCGCTGCCCCTTCATTACTGCTTTCGTCAGCGATAAACCACGAAACACCTTGTTTCTCTAAAATACCGGCCGCAGTGTCAACAACGGTGGACTTTAACGCTCCGCAGGGCCCGAAAACAAATATCACTGCCGGCTTTTTAGCATCCTTCTTCTCCAGTACGGTATCCGCGATCTTTCTAGCCACCACACTTAGCGGCGCCTGGATAGGCACTATCGGAAAAGATGGAGGTAACGCAGGTTTTGGCTCTGGATTAACAGTGAAACCGGCAAGAATGCGCTTGGCTAGACTAATTAAGGACTTTTTTAAAGTCTTTCTTTGAGCTGACAAAAATCCCTTTGCGCGCTTCAACGATAGGCCATTCAAAACAGCGATACGCTGACTCAAAGAATTGTTACGTAAATTGTTGGTACAGCTCCGATTATGAACAGCGTCTTGGGATACTCTGACTTTGCCGCTTTCCAGGCCAACTGATAAAACAAAAGCCAATCTTACTTTTGGATCAACGTAGAAAGCGGCGTCCCTGGCAGTATTAATGGCAATGTCCGCAAGCACCTGGGCATTTTTTGGGCAGATAACAGAAGAGATGTCCGATACAATAAACTTCCCATTGCTGCCTATCCCTTTATACGGGCTGCACATCAGAAATCCGCCGGAGAGCTCCTTTACCCCCGCGCTTGTCCCCACCAGCGTTTTTACCGCCAGATAAACAGCATCGGAATCATAAACTTTCCCGGCCACCAGGCAGTCTGCCTCGCCGTCAGCCACCATATTTATAGCGTAACTAAGCTCAAGAGGCACTTTTTCTTTCTCTAATCTTAAAATGACTCTTTTTGCAGCGCCCAAGTCCTTACTATTTGCCTCATCCCATCCTTTTCTCCGGCATAAAATGCGGGCATACCGTTCAATCTTTTCCGGGTACCCTGCGGGATCCGCAAACTCCGCGCCTTGTATATCTCTTTTCTGCTCTTTGGCAGCTGCTTCGATCTGGGCCTGCTTGCCAACGAAAATAACTTTACCTATCCCCCTCTTAATAAACCTCTCCGCCGCTTCCAGGACGACCGGGTCCGTGCCCTCGGGAAGAAGGATACGCGCCTGATGGAACTTAGCAACCTGCTCCTTCTCTTCTAAATATGGAAAAGATAAGGCGTCATCTTGCTTTTCCTCAACATGTTTTTCTAAAAATGATACCTGGGCTAAAGCATTATGCAACGCGGCCAGATGCGGGAATATCAATACATCAGGCGGGAATCCTTGGGGCAGAGAAACCGCTCCGGTCTTACCTTTATATGTCTTTTCAGAAGTAAAGGCGTCAAACTGAGCGCACCCGTCACTGCCGGCGATAATTATATTCGGCCGCTCTTCGCGCGCTAACTGCACTGCTTTTTCTAAAAATATTACGTGTGGATGTCCTGCCGCGGCAGTGCCTGCTTTAGTAGTGCAATAAGAAAGCACGCCCACCAAAGACTTTTGGCCGCATTTTTGCTGATAATAGTCCGCGGCGCTGATAATTAAAGTTTTCACTTTCTCTGCCAATGCATCCGCATCCTTTTTGCTTGTTTTTTCATCGATACCGGTATCGCAGGCCGCAAAGAGCAGTAATTCCCCCGGCCTATATTTGCTATTTTCCGGCATCCTGACTAAATAAACCCCCCTGCTCACCTCCAGCGCCCGCATTGATTCGCTTGCCTGTACCGGCTTCTTAGCTTCTATTTTAACTCTGGGCAAACCTTGTGATTCCAAATCAAAAGATAAAACTTTAGGCCCACAACCTATATCTGTTCCGCGTTCGCTGACCCGAAAACCCAACCCGATATAGTACGCGGCCTCTTGATCTGTCGCAAGATTTACTACCCTAAATATCCTTTCGCCATTAAGCTTGCTAACGCCCATCGCTATGGCCATAAGCGTTGTTTCAAGGCTCTGTTGATATTTTCCACTGTATGCCGAGTCTACATATAAAGGGAGTTTTGCCGAATCATTAAAATTATCCCTAATGTGATCTTTATGGGAATGAATATAACCGATAGGTTGAAACGGATTATCTTTATCAAAAACATCTATTTTAAATCTTATTACTTCCTTAAGCGTCCGACAGCGTACAAATCTTTCCTGTTCAGAATATCTGAAAATAAATACGGCTCCATCATCGGCCTTGATCTCTATTTCTCCATTATGGGTCAAATTTAATAACAATTCTTCTTTCGCCTGTTCGGCCAGGATTTCAGGATCGGACCTTTCTATATTCTGTCTGTGGTATTCTCTGTGGAGTTGTTCGTGGCGCATAATGAAGCGGACAAGGGGAGCGGGGACGATTGACTCGTTTATCTGGTCGTCTCTGCCCGGCAAAGAGGCGCCTTTTCTTACCGCATCTATACAGTAAATCTTATCTTCTTCGGCGTCATACCAGGCAATTTCCTGCTCCGAGCTTAAGTGGCGTTTCTGATATAAATCCGCAAGTGCGCCGTAGCGTTGAAGCGCAATTTCCTGTTCCGGCCGGGTTAAGTTATTGAATTCTTCGCTGTGCATAAATTCATCAAAGATCGCAAGGCTGAGGGTGGCGGGAGTGGAATGGGCTACTCCCCGACAATCTAAGCATTCTGATTCAGTGGAGCTCTTGCCAATGTTTCCCTCATCAACAAAAGAATCCCTTAATTTATCATAACAATCAAAACAATAACCTGAACACATTCTATCTATCTTCTCTACTGATAAAAATTCAGACATAACGCAAGTCATGGGCCCTGGGGCATCTCCAAAGCCGGTTGAACCAGTACAATGTTCTCCCTGGCTCAACCGGCATCTTCTAGACCCCAGCCCAAACAAATGGCCTAACTCATGCATAGCAATTTTTTCAATTCTACTGAGAAAAATATCCCAATGGAGATCATACAGGCGGCAGCTGGAAACAATGACAAGCCTCTGGTGCGGCCAAGCGCGGCCAAAAATATAATCGTAAAGTAACGTTCCCGCCATTAATGATGCCCCGCTTATATCAGCGTTTGTTATGATTAGCGTGTAAGCATCTGCCACAGAGAAGATACTCCGCGGTAAAATAAATTGGCTTGCCTTGTTATTATCTCCTAGGCTTGGCTTGATTTTACCGATAAATTGAGAGATAACTTCTTCTATGGGCTTGCACCGCTCAACTTTTATGGTTGGAAATATACGCTCTATTCCATAAGCAACCTCTTCGGCAAGCTTAATGACTCCACCCCTGGCATCACGAGAGCAATATTCGTCTCCGGTGAAAATAACATTAGCGTGTTCTGCTCCCTCAAGGTGTGGTATGCGTGAATCATAATATAAATCTTGATCCAGCTCTTCCTGACTTATCTCAACACCATCATTTACATACTCATCGGTATGCTCCTCAACTGGATCTGGCCAATTGAATGCGCTTCTACCTTTGGAGTAATAGGCGGGAATAATGTGCAGAACCGGAGACTTATAACAACCGTCGGGTTTGACATCGGGCTCTGCACGAAGAGTACGAATCACATGCTGATAAGAATCTACGTATTTGGATGTCGCTGGACGATACACCTTGGTGTTTCCTGAAGATTGCTGAAAATTGGCATCTTCTGCAGGTGTATCCGCGCTCCGCAACAGAACAGCCAGCTGTTCATCATCAAAAGAATCTCTGCTCCAAGCACCCTCGCTCTGCCCGCGCAAAAAGGCCAAGCTGGTTAAAAGATGCCAAATATAATCAGGCCTGTTGCCTGCAACCTTAATTCTCCTTAAGACATCTTCCAGCTTATCCTCAAGCTTTAATTCTGCTATCATTTTACGCAAATCATCTACCTTCTGCTCGCCTCCCACGGAAATTATATTTACGCCTCTTACCTTAAGCACGGGTATATCGTTGCCGGCGGGGACAAACTCATCCCCGAAATATACGACATTTTCCGGTCTTATGCCTTCTGTAACTATAAAATCCTGCAATGCTTTATCTTTACTGGCTCCTATATCTATTGAAGTAGAGCCAGCGGGCCTAAGGGCAATATTTTCAGGATCAAATATATGCTCGGCATTAAGCTTGGCGATAATCCTATTTCTTAGCGCAAAACCCAACTTTAAATCTCCTGGTAGGTTAGATAATACAGGCTTCATGGTAATCTGGACTGTGCCTGCCTGGCCTCTTTTTTCTATCCAGGGCATACTTTTTGCTTCTGCCTCTGCACGCGAGCCTTCGCCTGCCCAAACTTTCCAATTTGCGTTGTTATCTACCCAGGTAAAAGACTTTACTGTATATGGCTTCGCTTCATATTTTACCCCTTTTTCTACTGCCTCTTTTTTGCGTCTTTCTTCTTTTTCGTTATGCTCTCTTTGGCATCTCTCTTGTTCTTTCTCATAAGCTTGGCTAAGGATTGCCTTGGTTTCATCTGTACTAAACTTTCTGGGGCTGCATACATCTTCTAAGCTCTGCCGGTAAAGCTCTACGCCTTCAGTAATCATCAGGTTTTGCACAAAACAATTAATCCTATCAATCGCTTTCTTCGGGATTATAAATGGTTTCGAGTAACTGCTGGATGTGCATTCAGTTCCGCTGGAATCAAATGTGGTCTTAGTGGCCCCTCCATCGGTATATAAAGTCAGGCCCGTGATATCCGCTAATCTGCCCGCCTTCCTTAATAGCTCCTTCCATGGATCAACAAGCCGTTCTTTTTGTGTAACATAATTATTGCCGGAAATTATCGCTACTTTCATAAAAGGCAAAACCTGGGATAACAGCCTTAACGCTATTGTGATCTGTTCGTCCTCTTTCTCTTTATTCTCTCCCTTCTTTGTAATATCCTCTTTTTTGTAAAACAACGTTTTATCTACGTCAAAAACAACGGCTTTTATATCGTTGCCTTTTAATCTTAAAAAGCCTATAGCTCCGACAAGCCTCTCTAAATCTGTTAAAGGCTCTCCTGCAATGCTATTCAAGAAAAGCCCCTGCCCTAAAGCAAACTGTAAAGTATCATAAATAGCCCATACATCATAACTGCCGCCTTGATGACGGGCTATATGGCTTATCAACTCGTGGTAAAGAATAACTATTTGTTCGCCTTCCGTCAATTCAAAGAAATAAGGATGGATAAAAACCGTGGATTCCGAATAATGCTGGCTTGCTCTCCGGCCTAAATTAACTGCCGCCACATTCCCCCCCGTTAAAGCCAAATTAGTGGTAATTACCAATCCCCAAAAAGCTAATTCTGTTTCCCAAATAGCCAATGCCTGCGGAGGGAAACTAGACAAAAGCTGTCTTAACCGTTTCAATCGCTGCTTGATTATTTCATAATGATCATCCCGGAAACATTCAGCATACCCTAAAGCAAAACCGGATACTCTCACATCGGTCAAAACGCTGGTCTCGCCGTATCTGTCCTCGCTCTTCTTTTGCGCCTCTTCAGAGACAGGCAGAGGATATTGGCTAAGGTCAGTATTTGTAGGCCCCCTATCAATTTGCATCTTCGCTTTTTTACTTCCGAGCCACGGAAATATTACGGCTAAGGCTATCCCGCTATGATGCGCATCCTTAAGACCGTTTTTCAATAACACTATGGGCGATAATAAGTTGTAATAGAACTGTCCCCTTTTGGGCAGGGCATTTTGGCGGGCGAGATATAGAATAAACGATAGGACAAAAACGGGGATAAGCCAAACATACGCCTGAGGCGGGCTGTGGACTGGAACCGAACGCCAAAACTCCGCCCAGCCTCCGCATTGCTGCAGCCATACGGCAAAGCCGGCCGCGGTTAGAGCTAATGCCGACAGAAGAATAATTACTACGTTCATCCCAGCGCCGCGCTGTCTTAGGCGATGGCTATTAGAGGTGATTACTGCAGTGTGGGATTTTTGACCTTGACTTACGGCTACGTTTATAGTATATATTAGGTACATTAAAATAATAAAGGTAACGACCAAAAGGAGAAAAATATGTTTGAACGTATTAAAGTGGATATGAAAATCTGCCACGGAAAACCGGTTATCCGCGGCACGCGCATAATGGTCTGGCAGATTCTTGATCTGTTGGAAGACGGCTTGACCTTTGATGAAATTATTGCCGATTACTTTCCGCAGATCGCCAAAGAAGATATAAAAGCCTGCGTAGAATACGCCAATCAACTCGTAAAGAACGAAGAGGTTTATCTTGCCAAATAAACCGCGCAAACTTAAATTCCTTGCCGATGAATCCTGCGGTATGCCTACAGTAGGCCTGTTGCGCGAATTGGAGCATTCCGTAGTTACGGCCACGGAAGCCGGATTATCGGGCAAGCCGGATTTTGATATTCTGAAACGAGCAATTAAAGAAAAAAGAATCCTTGTCAGTGAAGACCTGGACTTCGGCAACATCCTCTTGTATCTGCCGTCCCTGCACCACGGTATCATATTGCTTAGGTTTCGCCACCGGTTAGAAACCGAAATCCACGCCACGCTGATCCGCCTGCTTAACGAACTTAAACCCGCAGCCTTCCATAAAACGCTTATCATCGTAGACGCCGATAAATACCGCCTGCGAAAAGAATAACAAGATACGCCGTCCGCCGCGGCGGATTGGACCGCGCTACTATTTTCTTCTTTCGCCTGTTCGGCCAGAATCTGGAAGTCGGTTTTACTGCGGCCTTCTCTGTGGAGTTGTTCGTGGCGCATGATGAAGCGGGTAAGGGGGGCGGGGACGATTTCTTCGTTTATCCGGTCGTCTCTGCCCGGCAAAGAAGCGCCTTTTCTTACCGCGTCTATACAGTAAATCTTGTCTTCTTCAGCGTCATACCAGGCAATTTCTTGCTCGGGTCTTAAACCCAGGTCACCATACAGCTTCTGAAGTTCATCGCGGCGCCGGCGCATAATTGTCTGTTCCGGCGGGTTTAATTTAGTCCTAAAATCATCACTGGATATAAATGCGCCTAAAATCTGCAGGCTGAGGGTGGAAGGCGGTTCCCCTAAAGGCGGCTTCGCCGCGGCGGAGCCGTCTAATCCAACAGCGCTGCCTATTGGCAGGCAAGCGCGGAAAAATTGCTTTCTGTCCACGCCTCCGGGCCTTTGATTAAAGTCACCGCATAGCGCCTCAGCTAACTGTTTTATCTCTTCTGGATCAAGGCTGGTAAAATCAATCGCTTGCCTTTGGCTAAGAAAAGTATAAGTCTGGGAGGTTTCTGAAAGCTCTCCGGCGATCCTTTTTAAGGAATAACCAAGCTTCCCTTTTTCCTGAATGAGGATAAATTCACTGACTGCATAAAAAGTGGGATTGTGAATCTTTTTAGAGGCTTTTTGCGGGTCTTTGATGCGGCGATGGATAAATAAAGGCTGATAAAACTTGGTAAACCATAATTCGGCCGGCGGAGGCCCTCTTAATAAGTTTGCCTCTGTTAAAAATTCCTGATATATCTTGTCAAAAGCCCGCTCTAAACCCATTCCCTGCTTATTGCCAAGATTATCCTCTACATAGAGATCAATACATTTAGCAACATATTTTCCCAATTTTGCCGCGTCTTCGCTTCTCTTGCGCGCTGTCTCAATGTATCCCTTGGCAAGGGCTGCGTTTTCTGTGCGTAAAGGGCCCTTTTTCTCCTTCGGCCTTAGCGCCCCCAGGGCCGCGCCAAATAATTTATCTACGCCCATAAACTCTGGTTCTCTTAAATATCGCTTCACCCGCGAGCTTTCGAGAAAATTGCTCATCCTGCCATAAGCATCCGGGATCTCTCCCCGTTTAAAGTCATCCAGAATATTTCCTGCCCGGCCAATGATTTCTTTATTCCTCCATTTTATCTGATCCCTTATATCCGCGAGCAATCCCGTTTTGGTGCGCCCAGCCATATCTTTTACATTCGCTAACCTTCTTTCCATGTAACTTAGGCATACCTGCAAGACATCACAAGCGCCTTTGGCGATCATTTTTTTCTCCCCTGCGCTCTCGGCCTGCTGACTAAACTCTAATTGCCGCAAAAACATCTCTAAAGCATACTGCACAACCTCCTTTTCAAAGACAATTGCCTGTTCTAATTTTTCTAACGCCGGTGTAACCACGGCTTTAAGCCCGGCAATATCATCCGCTGAAACAGCATAATCTTTGGATCTCAATTCAGCAAGCGCAGTTTGAACAGCCTGAATGCGGCCTTCTAACCAATGCATTTCCTCTATCTGGCCTTTAAACTGCTCGTCCACGGAAGCAAAGATATCCCAGAAAAGGCCGAACCTATCGTAATCGGCAACGCGAAAGTTTACTGCCTCTGTGCCAAATACAGGCAAATTTTTCTGATGGCCTCTGAAAACTTCATATACTCCATAAACCTCATGTTTGTCGTCGGAAAGCTCGGGATTCAAGATTTCCCCGTTGAATCGCGCCCTTATCCTTGCGCGCGGCCGGGTTTGATAGCGCCGCCGCATTAAGCCGCAGAGCTCCTGGCCAAATCTAACCATTGCCGCGCAAAGCGCGCGGTTAGCCGCAGGTTCATTCCGCGCTCTAATTTTTGCGATCGCAGTGCGTATCTGCGCTTCAGCCTCTTGGCGTAAGTTTCTTCCCGGGAAAATATTTCCGGGGTATTTTACCGCGGCAATTTGGTTTTCCGCGGATATCTTTTCTAAGGATTCTGCCATAGCCATTAACTGCGCTGCCGCCGCATCCCGCTCCTCTATTGCCGGCGCCCTCTTTCGTTGATTGGTCAGCTCAATCAATCGTAAATTACATTTTAATAGCGCTAACCACCAATACTGGCTCACCGGCTCATCCTGATAATGGGTTTCTCTATAATGCCTGTCCGGCCTGCTCTTTTTTCCAAAACAGGGACAGGGGGCAGAAGGCTCAACAGGGCTAGAAGAAACTATTCTCTCTTTTGCCCCGCCGCTGTCGGCGCCCTCACCCTTGCCGATATGACAAGCATCACCAAGGTCAGGGGGACATCTTTTTTGAATTAGAGCGGCACCTATTAATTGCTCTTCCCGTGCCAATAATGACTTGCTCCGAGGGTCAATATGATTTATTTCTAACAGCTTATCAAATTTGCTTAAAACGACCTCCTCCCCCAGCTCAAGCGCCTCTAATTCCTCAATCTCAAAATTATCTTTTATCTGCTCAATGAGCCGGTATTCCTTAGACTTGATTAAACCAATTAAGGCCCTTTCAATGGCACATTGCTCAAGAGCGCAAGCAACACCACCAAATGTCCTCACCACGGACATTAATTCTAAAATCACCGGATCATCTTCGCCTAACGACAACCGCTCATTAGCATCAAAGACATATTTCCAACTACCAATCTCTTGCCAGACAAGATACAGCAGGCTAACACGAACCAACAGCCCGCGCATTCTCGCAAGCGCGCTCTCGCAGGCGTTCACAGCCTCGGATGGCCCATCAAATTTATCCAAAGCCCTCTTCTCGCGCCCATAACGCGCCTGCGCGGAAATACTCTTTAATATTCCGGTAAATATCAAATTTCTACCCCATGCGCTCCCGGATGTTTCTGAAAATTTCGGCTCGATAATTTCATAAAGAGATAATATTCTTTCGTCCAGCGCAAAGCCATTCCGGTTGCCCGGAGCGATTTGCGCCAACACATTTTCCCGATACGATTCCTTTTCCCCGCAGGGTATCTCTTCCGGACGCCAAAAATGCTCAATGGATAGATAGGTTGCCACTGCTTCCCTCACTCCGGAATTGTCTTCAATCAAACTCACGAGGCTGGTTACCAAAAGGTGCCACAGCGCTTCCCACAGAAGAAATGTTGACCTTGCCTCAAATACGCTGACATCTATCCTAATCGTTCCCAAGTGGAAATCTCCGGCATCTTTGAGATTGCGCCAGAGTTCTATCCTGCCAAGATTGACAAAGAATCCTACGCCATAGACACCGGCAACCATATCAAAATAATACTGAACGGGCCTTTGATATTCTTCGGGCAGGCCCGAAACATAGACCTTAGTATCCTTTATCTCTACGCTTGCGTTTAAACCGGTCCATTCCTCTTTGCCTTGCGCATTTCGGGCGATGTGGTTCTGCTCGGGCCTATCCGAATTTTTATTGCCCGCAGCGATGGCGCCGTATATATATTTATCGACTCTTTCTAAGCATAACGTGGCCTCGCGTAAGATTTTACCGACGCCCCGCTCTTTTTCATAGGACCTTAAGCCCCTTGCGATGTTTGTCAGCCTGTCTACGGCGCCCTGCTGTTCACACAGGCCTTTCAGGGTTGCCTTCGCGGATATTATCGCAGCTTCTTCAATAGTAACATAGCGGAGGAGAAAACGCGCTTTCGCGATATACTCTCCACCCCACAACTTCCATTTTTGCTCTTCACGCAATAATTTCCATAGCGTACGCTCCGCGCAATGCAGCGAAAACACTTCAATCATTGCCTCTCGTAATAAACCGGCTAATTTGCCTGTTTGCAAAAATTCGGCGTCTATAAAATCCGTATTCAGAGTGATATCCGGTCTGCGCCCCCCTAATCCCCCTGTGCCCGCCTGTTCGTCAGCAATTAAAGAGGCGGTCTTATATTCTTCTAAAATACTGCTCACCGCTTTAATGACCGCGGACTTTACTTCAGTAGAGGCCCCGGAGAAAACTATGACTGCCGGTTCTCCTGCATCTTTCTTATCCAATATAGTATCCGCGACCTTTCTACCCATTATATTTAGGGAAGCATGGGCAGGTACTCTCAAAACAGGCGGGGGTAATGCAGGTTTTGGCTTTGAACCACGGGTAAAGCGGGCAACAGCTTGTTTGGCTAAACTAATTAAGGACTTTTTTAAAGTCGTTCTTTGAGCTGACAAAAAGCGCAATGGGCGCCTCAATAATAGCCCTTTCAAAGCGGCAATGCGCTGACTCAAAGAATTGTTTCGTAACCAATTAATAAAACTATGCTTATGAATAGCGTCTTGGGTTAATTTTGCGGCTGAAGCATGGTCAATGAATACTCTTGTTTTCTCCGCGTATTGGGGGAGCCTGACTACAGAAGCAGGACACTTAGCCACATCAACCGGGCCTTCTAATGCCGCGGCTACAGCACCCGCCTTCTGCGCGTCAGGGACGATAAAATAATTCCTGTATTTAGCCGACATAATCCCCGCGACTGTAATGGTAAGGGCATGAGTGGGGACTTCGTCAACGGAGGTGTATCTTCTGGGGTCGTTGTCGGGGAGATTTTTATAATCATCGTATTGCTGTTTTCTGCAGACTTCGTCAATTGCGACCAGCACCATAAAATCTTTAAGCTCTAAGTTTGTCCCTTCTGTGCCGGGGTCATTAAATCCCACATGAGCGTTGACCCCGAATCCACCGCAGGCCAGATCTACGCCCCCGCAACTATTCTTTATCTCTTGGTACTTGCGCTTTTTCTCTTCTACGCTTCCCTCTAGAGCATTAATATAATAAACTTTCCCGCCCGCGCGCTCTATCCTGTCCCAATATGGCAAAAGATACACCTCAAAGGTGTGCCCATTGCCTCTCCTTAACATCCAGAAACCGTCCACTAAAACACAATTCGACTCTGCATACGCCCGCATTGCCCGCGGCATATCTGCGCTCTCTTTATACCCGAGCATTTCATCAAAATGAATGCCAATAATTTTACCCAACAGGCCATTTTTCTCCATTAAATCAAAGAACACTTCATAAACATCGGTTACAGAAGGAGCGGCGGCAAAATTGATCACAACATGGCCCTTCTCCCGGATTATCTCTTTTGCGTCCTCATACATTAAACCACCGGCGATCCGGCCGATTTCCGGACGGCCCGGACAGCGATAAACCTGCGGAGATATCCCCTGCAGGGCAGTTTCCGCTATATAAGGAGGGATTTCGTCTTCTCCAAAGATGCGGTGCATTGATTCGTGAATCCGGATGGAGGTTTGATATATCTGGGGCATAAATTCCATGGCGGGATGTTCTACTGTATCGGAGGCGATCTGGAGGAATCTAAAGCCTGCCGGCGGAGCACGCAGGTCACGACCAAATAATCTAAGTAAATTATATTTTGTAAGAGCGTAAATTATCCAGAGGTCTTCCTTAAATAAGTATATTAGCCCCGCGGATCCGGACTTCTTATAGATGGCTTTGATACAACGCAAGCGCAGCCATCCAAACGCGCGGCGCGCCCCGCCCTGCTGTCTCTTTTTATATTCTTCGAGCCGCTTCTTTTCGGCCGCCTTTCTCTCTCGTTGCTTAGCCTGCTCGCGGGCAATAGTTTGTTCACGCTCGCGCTTATCTTGTTTTCTCTTCTCCGCCGCTGAATCTTTAGAAGGCTTGGCTGCTTTTCGGGAAATATCATTAACCGTATATCCAGGCTGCGAAGTCATCGCCATATAGTTTGGCTCTTCTCTTCTGCCGCGTAGAGATGTCATGCTTGCCCTGCCGGCAAAGGAATTTTTCGCGGACTTATCTGCCATCGCGAACTTCGGCTTACATCTACTCCTGTCGTAATCAATAGATAATATTCTTACGTCTATATCCCTTCCTACCCATTTTTCTAAAGAAGGTGGATCGCAACGGGAAAACAACCTTCTTAATTCTTCGTTTGTATCACGCCAATGGATGAATCCATCGAGCGCGCCGTCATACATAACCGTAAATCCTGATAGCTGGCCGTCGCCGAAACGGGCCAATCCGGTTATCTTAACGGCAACCTCCTGTTCTTTCCCCTGCGCTTCTACCAATTTTTCGACTGACCTGCCGGTCGCCATCGTTCCATGAGTTCGGGCATGCAAGCTAAATCTGTCCTGAATAATCATGGTAAACCTTACATCGTCTCCCTCGTCACCGCACTGCTTAACCATCGCCTCAATTTCCTTACCTACAAGATCATTCAAGACATGCCTATCCTGCTCATCCTGAAAAGTGAAAAGGCCCCTTATTTCCGGAGTCGTATCCTTATGATGGAGAAAACCATCAACTACTCCCCGGTAACTGACTCTGAACCCGGAATACTTATGCTCGCCGGTATAAATATCCGTGGAGAATTGCGCGATAGCGGTAATTTGCACCTTCAACACACTGCCGCCAACGTATGCCTGCCGGATCTCTTCTTTAGCCGTCTTTCTTACTGCCGATTCCGCCCTGCAGACCGAGAATACCGGCTCAGGCAATAGCCCTCCGGGCCACTCGCAGGAAACCAACACTGCCGGGAATTCTCTGCCTACCGCCTCTTCGCCTCTGCGGAAAAAGGGCATTTCATCATAAGGCGCTTTTCCCCTAATCCCTTTGAAATCCACCACATAATAATCTTCAATCCGTCGTTTATCCTTACCCAACCCCACCCATCCCCCGCTCGCTTCTTTCCATTTTAATTCCACCACGCGCACGGAGAGAATTTTCACGGGGTCATTCTCAGCTTCCCTGAGTGCCCTGAGTGCCTCGCTGTCATCCAATAACGGCCTGGCCTGGCCATCTAACTCCGTCAGAATAACTGTCTTAATGTCGGCAAATCCGGACTTATAATTTCTTTTCTTGCCGTCGCGCAGGCTGGAAGCGGCTTTAGGAGCATCAATTCCTGCCCGCGCTATAAGGTATTCTTCAAGATTCCCCGAGGCAATGGCTGCTTTCGCTTTATCTATTGACTGCGGCAGGCTGAATTCCGTCAAATACGCAAAAGCTTCCTCGCTGGATAAC
>JAUYEC010000027.1 GCA_030691585.1 Candidatus Omnitrophota bacterium | reverse complement strand
GCATCTTTTAGAGACTGTCGGACTTATGAAGCAATACGGCGGAAGGCGAGTCGTGAACTCCGTTGAGATAAACGTCAAGAGGGGCGAGATCGTCGGGCTCCTGGGCCCCAACGGCGCGGGAAAGACTACTACCTTTTATATGATCGTAGGGGTCATTCCACCTAACCGCGGCAGCATTGTTTTTGACAATAATGACATTACAAACCTTCCGATCCACGAGCGCGCGCGTTTCGGCATAGGTTATCTTTCACAGGAACCCTCGATCTTCCGCAAGCTTAGCGTCGAAGAAAATATTATGGCTATCCTGGAGACCCTGCCGATAAACAGGGCAGAACGGCTCCGCCGGTTGAAGAATCTCCTGGAAGAGTTAAATATCGCCCACCTTGCAAAACACAAGGCCTTTACTCTTTCCGGTGGCGAAAGAAGACGTCTGGAGATCACCCGCGCGCTGGTCACAAATCCGTCTTTTATACTCTTGGACGAGCCGTTTAGCGGCATAGACCCGATCGTGGTCAACGAGGCGCAGGAGATCATTAAGGAACTCAAAGAAAAAGGATTAGGCATACTTTTGACCGACCACAACGTCAGGGAAACACTTTCCATTACCGACCGGGCCTACTTGATTGCTGAAGGCAGGATTCTGATCTCCGGTTCGGCGCAGGATTTAATCAATGACCCGCAGGCGCGGGCCATCTATTTAGGCGAAAATTTCTCTATGTAGGGACAGGTTTCAAACCTGTCCCTACCGTGAGACGACATGTTTTGTAGGGACAGCATATTATGCTGTCCCTACAGATGCGTGACAACCCGTAAAACCTCAAGGAGGATTTTTTTCGATGACCAGGTCAGAAGTAAAAAAAATAGACAGCACCAAGAGGCAGGTTGATATAGAAGTAGAAGGAGAAAGAGTAAAGAGTAAATTTGAGGAGGTTTTTGCCAAGATCGCCAAAGAGGCCAAGGTGCCGGGTTTTCGTCCGGGACACGCCCCGCGTGACATCCTGGAAAAACATTATTCCAGCGCCGTCCACGAGCAAGTCTTAAAAGAGCTGATCCCGGATATCTATAACGAGGTCATTGCCAAGGAGTGCCTGGACGTGGTGGAGCTGCCGGAGATCACCGAAGTAAAACTGGACCGTTTAAAGCTTACCTTTACGGCCACGGTGGATATCAGCCCCGAGATGAAAGTCGAAGATTATAAAGGAATTAAGGTTAAATATGAGGCTCCGATAGTAGGCGCCGATGATATCAAGCGCTATCTTGATTCCATGAAGGAATCAAGAAAACTCGATGTTATTGACGACGGTTTTGCCAAGTCTATCGGTTATCCGTCTTTAGCGGA
Source organism: Candidatus Omnitrophota bacterium (assembly GCA_030691585.1). Lineage (GTDB taxonomy): Bacteria > Omnitrophota > Gorgyraeia > Gygaellales > Profunditerraquicolaceae > JAUYEC01. The sequence continues at coordinate 1,890 of JAUYEC010000027.1, read as the reverse complement.
CCTGGAAAAATCACTGGAGCGCCAGATCTTTGTTCAGAAAGAGAATCAGGAACGCCAGAAGATGGAATCCCAGATCATTGAAAAGATCACCAAGGATATGGATTTTAAACTGCCGGCTTCGCTATTGGCCAGGCAGCTGCAGGAAATGCTCAAGCAGGCCAAGCTTGACCTGGCTTTAAAAGGAGTCCCGCGCGCAAAAATTGACGAGCAGGAGAATCCGATGCTGGCTGAATTCGAGCCCGAGGCAAAAAAACAGGTCAAGACTTACCTTGTTATGTCGGCAATAGCCAAAAAAGAAAATATACCCGTGGACGACAATATGCCGCGCAGGGTGATAGAGTTTTTGTTGAAAAACGCAGATTGGAAAACAGCGTAGGGAACTGGGTACCCGCTCCTTGCGTAGGGGCGGGTTTCAAACCCGCCCCTACAGAATGGGCATTCAATAATTAAATGGGAGGACACATGGAGCCAAAAATGCAGACGTTAGTACCGATGGTCATCGAGCAGACCAGCAAAGGTTATGAGCGCGCTTATGATATTTATTCGCGCCTCTTAAAAGAACGCATTGTCTTTATCGGGACACCCATCGACGATTACGTGGCAAACCTGGTGATCGCCCAGATGCTTTTCCTGCAGATGGAAGACGTGAACAAGGAAATAAACGTCTATATCAATTCACCCGGCGGCTCGGTCACATCGGGCCTGGCGATATATGACACGATGCAATTCGTAAAATGCGATGTGGCCACCTATTGCGTGGGCCAGGCCTCGAGCATGGGTGCCGTGCTTTTGTGCGCCGGAACAAAGGGCAAGAGGCACACGCTGCCCAATTCGCGCGTCATGATCCATCAGCCCTGGGCAGGCGGCATACAGGGTGCGGCAGAAGACATCTCGCGCCATGCCAAAGAGATCTTGAAGATGCGCGAGCGCATCAACGAGATCCTCTCCGCGCATACGGGGAATTCTTTGGAAAAAATAGAAAAAGACACCGACAGGGATTATTTTCTCTCGGCGGAGGAAGCAAAGGATTACGGCCTGATCGATGAAGTGATCTTGCCGGGGAAGAAAAAAAAATAAAAAAGCCGTATTTCGTCGTCCGTCGTCCGTCGTTCGTATATCGTAAAATCGTAAATGCAAATGCTTTGTTTTTTTTACGAAATACGGAAGACGGAAGACGAAAGACGAACGACAATATCACACGGTAATTTTGGAGGATTTATGCGCAAGAATTATCTATTAACTCCGGGGCCGACACCTCTGCCCCCCGAAGTCTGCGAATCAATGAGCAGGCCGATCATTCATCATCGCACTCCGCAGTTCCAGGCGGTTTTAAAAGAGGCAAGCGAGGGCTTAAAATACGTGTTCCAGACCGCAAACGACGTCTTTATTCTGGCCTCTTCCGGCACGGGCGCAATGGAGGCAGCGGTCGCCAACCTCCTCTCTTACGGTGATACCGCTGTTATAGTTGAAGGCGGAAAATTCGGCGAGCGCTGGACCGAGCTCTGCAAGGCCTATGGCGTAAACACCGAGGTGATCAAAGTAGAGTGGGGGCAAGCGGTTGATGCCCGGGAAATAGAAGAAAGGTTAAGGAAAAATCCCAAGATAAAAGCGGTCTTTACCACACTTTGCGAGACCTCGACCGGGGCAGTTAATGATATCAGAAAAATCGGAGAGGTGCTCAAGGATACTTACGCGGTCTTAGTGGTTGACGCCATCAGCGGCCTGGGCGCGATCGATCTTCAGAGCGACGCCTGGAATTGCGACGTGGTGGTTTCCGGTTCGCAAAAAGGCCTGATGCTTCCTCCGGGTTTAGGTTTTATCTCCGCCAGCCCCAAGGCCTGGAAACTGGTCGAGGAGTCAAAGAGCCCGAGGTATTATTTTGACCTGAGG
>JAUYEC010000021.1 GCA_030691585.1 Candidatus Omnitrophota bacterium | reverse complement strand
GGCACGATCACCGCCAGAGGCGGCTTGCGCGCCTTCATCACGCGCACCTGCACCGGAGAAGTGTGGCTGCGCAGTAATAATTGTCCCTTCTGCCCTTGACCCTTGACCCTTGACCCATGACCCGCTCCGTCAGGCATCTTGATGTAGAAAGTATCAAATGCGTCACGAGAGGGATGCTCTAAGGGAATATTTAAGCCGGTAAAATTATTGTGTTCAGTCTCGATCTCCGGCCCCTCCACCACCGCAAATCCCATACGCTCAAAGATGGAGCATATTTCTTTTATAGTCGCAGTAATCGGATGAAGGGACCCAAGTTCTTCTGCGATACCGGGCATGGTGATATCGCATGCCGCAGCGATTGCGCTTTCGCGCCCCCCGCCCAGACTTCCTTGCTTTTCCTGGATCAGGCTGTTGATCCTGTTCTTGAGGGCGTTTGCCTTGCGGCCAACCTCCGCGCGCTGCTGCGGCGGCAACGAAGGTATGGCGGCGGTCAATTCCGCCAGGATACCTTTCCTGCCCAGGTATTTCAGGCGGAATTCTTCCAGTTTCTGCGGTGAATCCACGGCCTGTATTTCGGAATCTATTTGCCCCGCAATTGATTCAATATCCATATCAACACCAATACTCCTAATAGTAGGGCCGCCGTAGTCACTTCGCCGCTATCAAAACAATCCAAACTTTTTTTGCCGCCCTCCTTGAGGGTTACGTTAGCGGCGTGAATATCCAGGTCGCCTCCATGTTCAAGGCAGGCGCGATGAAAAACGCCTATAACCTCAATAATATCCCCGCGCACCTGATAGGCGCCCGCATAAGTGATATCTTGTATTAAGGAAAGGCCTGCCCAGATACCGATGGCATTTAGGCCGTCGTGCACATTTACCCAGGCGTGCGGCGGCCGCCGCATCACCTCGCCGACCACCTCGCCTTGATAAACCACTTCCTGTCCGTCGTATTGCTTGGCGGAGTTTATCAACTCGGTGCTGGAAAGAACTTGAGCAAAACAATCCTCGCTGTTGATGAAAAATAACAACCCGAGCATAATGGCCGCCGCGGCGAGGAGTAACGCCGTTGTAGGGGCGGGTTTTAAACCCGCCCCTACAGCCGCACGCATCCGCTTCGTGCCTCGCAATGACGAATAGTATCGCAATTTGCGTTTTATCATTTACCCTTCACTACCGCGATGAAAAATCCGATCAAAGTAAACACCGACATAAATTCAAGCCGGCCGGCCCACATCTGGAAAATATAGGTGGCCTTTAATGCCGCAGGCATGCCCGCCTGCGTGATCCCGCAGGATAATCCGACGTTGGCCGCGGCAGACGTAGATTCGAACAGGGAATTCAGAAACGGATAACCATAGTAGACGCCGACGAGGGTGCCTAAACCATAAAGCACGATATAAGCCAGAGTGATAAGGAGCGCCGCCCGGACCAGTTTATCCTCCAGGAACATTGTTTTGATGTGGTGGAATTTTTGCACCACTATGGCTTTCTCAGGCAGGATGATCCTTTTAATATCTTCCGCTAATGCCTTAAAAATTATGCCCACGCGCAGCATTTTTATCGCACCGGTAGTCGAACAGACCGCTCCACCCAGGGCCATGGCGCAGATCACTCCGGTTAAAGCAAGCTGGCTCCATTCCAGGCTGAACTGTGCCGCGTAAATAGTTTGGAATCCGGTGCCGGTATGCCCGGATATTAATTGATAAAAGCCTTTACGGAACAATGCTATAGCTCCGGGATAAACATTGGCCTGCGCAAGGCCGGCCGCGGTAATAAGAAAAGTCGCGCCGATAGTGACAAACAGCGTGACCATTTCGATGTTCCTGATGATCTCTTTGCGGTTGCCCATCCAAATGTGATAATGCAGCTTGAAATTGATCGCCCCCAGGACCATGATCACAATGGTGATGAGTTCAAAGATCGTATTGTGATAATAAAGTATATTCTGTGATTGCGGGGCAAAACCGCCGGTATCAAAAGCCGCCATAAACAGGCAAGCGCCATGGAAAAAAGCGTTAAACGGCCGCATCCCGCCTGAAATACCGGCGGCGCCCAAAGCCAGGGTGCCCAGAACCAGATAAACCAGGCTGACCAGCCAGATAAACCTGCTGGTCTCGATGACATTAGGCAGGATTTTTTCGTCGCGGGCCTCGCCCACATACATCTTAAAGGCGCCGGAAAAGCCTTTGACAAAAAAGGAAATGGCAATAATCACGATGCCCTGGCCGCCGATGAACATGATCAGGTGCCGCCAGAGATTATGGGCAAAAGAGAGGTGGTCTAGATCTTGAGCAAGGGTAAGGCCGGTGGTGGCAAAACCGGACATGGAATCAAAGCAGGCATCAAGAAAAGACGCCCAATGGCCGCTTAAATACAGCGGGATGGCACCCAGCGCCATTGCCACCAGCCACGACAACGACACCACGATCATCCCCTGCATCCAGTTCAGATCAACTTCTACAAAGCAGGTCCATGTCAAGAGCAGCCCGAGGATCAAAGAAATTTCCAGGCCGGTAAAAAAATCCAGGGCCGGGCCGATTTCCGCTTTTGCCAAACCCATCAAGGCCGGAACAAGCATAGTAAAGGCAAGGCCGAGGATGACCTTACCTAAATAATAGCCGATGATCTTGGCGTCTTTAAGTTGAGGTTTCAGGATCATCTTTTAAAGTAAAACGCAAGACAGACCAGAAACGCCGCCAGTATTATAGCCAGCGCATACGCGACTTCAACGGCAATACCCAAAGCTATGTTTACGGGTAACTTTAGGCTCTTCATAATTTTCCTGCCAGAAGGTTTAATAATTGGGGTTCGTTGCCTATCAGGGTTAAAGCGATAACGTCATCGCCGGGCCGCAATATGGTGTCTCCTTTAGGCACGATGACCTCTTCACCCCGAACAATAGAAACTAATACCGAATCCGGCGGCAGGCGAATGTCTTTGACTTTTTTATTGATGGCGGGAGAATCCTCGGGCAGGTCCAGGCGGACAATGGCAAGTTTGCCGCGCTTAAAACTCATCAGGTTGACAAAATCCGAGAAAGATACTTCTTCTTCGATCACTTTGGCAATGATCTTGGTCGCATCCACGGGCACGTCCACGCCCAATTCGGCAAAGGTATGCTCATTGTCGGGATTATTGATCCTGCCGACCGTGCGCCGAACGCCGAATTTTTCCTTTGCTAATTGGCAGATGATCAGGTTGTCTTCGTCATCACCTGTTACTGCCGCCACCACGTCGGCGCGCCCGATCCCTGCTTCTTCCAGGATGCGCGGGTCGCAGCCGTCGCCGCTGATGACCAGGGCCTCTAATTCCTTGGCCGCCGCTTCGCAGAGCGCCTTATCTTTATCCACAATGCTGACCGCGTGCTTATTGGAGCAGAGCCTGCGGCTTAAAAAATAACCCACTTTCCCGGCGCCGATGACTAAAATATACATTACAATAGCCTCCGCCTAAAGATTCAGCTTCTCTTTTACGCCTTCAAGTTTGGCCACTTCCACTATGGCCATAAGCATATCTTTTTCCTGAAAAATGGTCTTGGCCTCGGGAATAGAAACTCCGTCCATTCTCCGCAGGGCCACGACCATAAATTCTCCCGGGATATTGATATCTAAAGGAGTCTTACCAACCAGATGGCCCTTGGCTTCTATTTCAATAACACCCAGGTCCTTGCTTTCAATAAGATAACTCGAAAATCGGCTCTCAATGATCTTATCCCTGAGCATAGCCGCAAAAAGGATGGTGCCGCTGATGATCTCAAGGCCGAGGGCGGCGTAGATATGCGCGCGCTGCGGGTCATACACGCGCGCCAGGACTTTGGGGATCTTAAATATTTTTTTGGCGACCTGCGCCGCGATGAGATTGGTGTTATCGCCGTTGGTGACCGCGCAGAAGGCGTCGGCCTTTTCAATACCGGCCTGCTTGAGGAGGCCGAGATCAAAGCCGCTGCCGACTATTGTCAGGCCGTTGAAGGCCCCGCCCAGCCGGTCAAAGGAATTACGGTCCTTGTCTATGACCACCACATTGTGGCCCTCGTTGGCCAGCAACTTGGACAATTCTGAGCCCACTCTTCCGCAGCCGACGATTATAACGTACATTTTACATCCTCGTATTCCGTCGTTCGTCTTTCGTATCTCGTATTCCGTATTATTTACGGACGACGATAGACGGACGACGAACGACAATGCCGGCTTCGTTACCGTTACCCGGTAACTTATCCGTTTTTAGCCATGTCCACTAACTTCTTAAACGCTGCGCTATCCCTAACTGCCAAATCAGCCAGGATTTTCCTGTCCAGGGCCACTTTGGAAATTTTGAGGCCGTGCATAAACTGGCTGTAGGTCAAACCTGCTTGGCGGCAGGCAGCGTTGATCCTGGCGATCCAGAGCCTGCGGAAGTCGCGTTTTCTGACTTTCCGGTCGCGATAGGCATAAACCAGCGCGTGCATCAAAGCGCGCTTGGCCTGTTGATACTGCTTGCTCCTGTCCCCCCAGAAACCCTTTGCCTGCTTTAATGTCTTCTTCTTTCTCCTGCGTGTTGCAGCACTGTGTTTGATTTTTGCCATGATAATTACTCCTTATAGCTGCTCTGTTGTAGGGGCGGGTTTCAAACCCGCCCCTACATCTTAGTTTCCCTTTATCCGTAAGGCAGGATCCGCTTGAGGTATTTGACTAATTTACCTTTACCGCCGGACAAAATATGGCGGCGCCTTAACTTGCGCAGGCGGCGGGTGTTTTTGTGAGACATCATATGCCCCTTGCCGCAAGCGGCATATTTTATTTTCTTATTTTTTGTCAATTTGAATCTTTTCGCTGCACCCTTTTTGGTCTTTAATTTCGGCATTTACACTCCTGTTCTGCAGGGGACGGTTTTAAATCGTCCCTGCAATAACATTTTTATCCTGCAGGGACAACATAGTATGCTGTCCCTGCAATGTTATCCATTATACATTATTTCGGGGCAATCACAAAGGACATAATCCTTCCTTCCAGGGCCGGCTGCTTTTCCACCTGGCCCTCCCCTTGCGCATCCGCGATAAATTTATCTAAAACCTTTCTGCCGAGGTCCAGATGTTCCATCTGCCTGCCCCGGAAGAAAAGGTTGATCTTAACTTTATCTTTTTTCTTTAAAAAAGTAATCGCCTGTCTGACCTTGGTCTGGAAATCGTGCTCGTCGATATTGGGCTTAAGGCGGATCTCTTTTAGGCGGCCCTGTTTCTGGTGTTTTTTGGCCTCGCGCTCCTTTTTCTCCTGGTCATATTTGAATTTGCTGAAATCAATGATGCGGCAGACCGGAGGGTTAGCGCCGGCCGCTACTTCTACCAGGTCCAATTCATGCTGATTAGCCAGGTCCAGGGCGGCCTGAATGGAGACTACTCCTAACTGCCCGCCGTCCGGGCCGATCAGGCGCACCTGCGGCACGCGTATCCTTTCGTTGGTACGGATGAACTTTTTTATTTCGCACCTCCTCTTGCCCACAAGGGCATACCGGCGCAATTCAAATAAGCGCCAGGTACATTAGAGCGCCGGGTGTAACTCTTTCATAAATTTATCCAACGACATAACGCCCTTATTGCCTTCGCCTTTTTTTCTCACCGACACGGTCCCGGCCGCTTCTTCTTTAGCGCCGACGACCAGGACATACGGTATCTTGTTTAATTCCGCGTTACGGATCCTTTTATCCAGGGTTTCATTATGCAGGTCGACCTCAACGCGGATATGACCATCTTCCAACGTTTTCTTTAGGCCAAGAGCGTAATTCTGCTGGGCATCCTTTATCGGGATGACCAGCACCTGCGTGGGTGCCAGCCACAAAGGGAACTCCCCGTTGTAATGCTCGATGAGCGCGCCGATAAAACGTTCCAGGCTGCCCAGGAGCACGCGGTGGAGCATCACCGGTTCCTGCTCTTTACCGTCGGCACCGGCATAGGCCAGGCCGAATCTTTTGGGCAGGGCAAAATCACACTGGATGGTCGCGCACTGCCACTGCCGGTTCAGCGCGTCTTTTAATTTGATGTCGATCTTCGGCCCGTAAAAAGCGCCGTCGCCAACATTAACCGTGTAACTAAGGCCTTTAGATTTCAATGC
>JAUYEC010000185.1 GCA_030691585.1 Candidatus Omnitrophota bacterium | reverse complement strand
CGACGGCATGGGTTTTGACGGATCGTCCATTGAAGGGTTTGCCCGCATAGAAGAGTCGGATATGATCGCCCGTCCTGATATCAGCACGTTTGCGCTTTTGACCTGGGAATCAAAAGAACAGCCGATAGCCAGAATGTTCTGCGATATCTATATGCCTAACGGCAAACCTTTTGCCGCTGACCCGCGTTATGTGCTGAAGAAAAACCTGGAACGCACAAGAAAGATGGGTTACGAATATTTCGTCGGCCCGGAGTTGGAATATTTCTATTTTAATAATCCTAAGAACGCGATCATCCTGGATAAGGGCGGGTATTTTGACCTGACACCTTTGGATGTCGCTCAGGGCGTGCGCAACGATACGGTAAGCGCACTTGAGGACCTGGGGATTATCGTAGAATACAGCCATCATGAGTGCGCCTCCAGCCAGCACGAGATAGATTTAAGGTATAGCGACGCGCTTTCCATGGCCGACAACGTGATGACCTACCGCCTGGTGGCTAAAGAAATCGCCCAGGCCAAGGGCCTGCATGCCAGTTTTATGCCCAAACCGGTCTTTGGCATAAACGGTTCCGGTATGCATGTGCACCAGTCGCTGTTTACCGCCAAAGGCGGCAAGCCTGCTTCTAATGCTTTTTTTGAGAAGAAAGACAAGTTCCACCTTTCAACACTCGCCAAGCATTATATCGCGGGTTTATTAAAACATGCCCCGGATATAACATCAATCACCAACCAGTGGGTCAATTCTTATAAACGCCTGGTGCCCGGATATGAGGCCCCGGTGTATATTTGCTGGGCGCAGATGAACCGCTCGGCCCTGATCCGTGTGCCGATGTATAAACCCGGCAAAGAAAAGTCCACGCGCATAGAATACCGTGTACCGGACCCGGCATGCAACCCGTATCTGGCATTTTCGGTAATGCTTGCGGCAGGACTTGAAGGCGTGGAGAGGAAGTACCAGTTGCCGGAACCCGCCAATGACAATATCTACCATATGACTGAAAAGCAAAGGGCCTCTGCCGGCATCAATTCGCTGCCCGAGGACCTTTTGGAAGCGATCAAGGTGACGGAAAAGTCGGAGTTTGTTAAGAAAGCGCTGGGTGAAGAGCTGTTCAATTTCTTCATCCGCAACAAGAAGATGGAGTGGGATGAATATAAGGCCCAGGTAACGCAGTATGAAATAGATAAGTATCTGCCGATACTTTAAATGTAGGGACAGGTTTGAAACCTGTCCCTACGGTAAGAAAGATGCCGACTAAAAACAAAAACTATCAAATATATCTAAGGCAGATCGAGGCCATTTCCAAGGTAGCCAACCTTATCACCTCCGGGCTTTACCTTGAGGAATTGCTGCGCCTGATCGTAAATGTCACTGCTGATATCATGAATTCCAAGATCTCATCGTTGATGCTCCTGGACCCTAACACCAAAGAGCTGGCGATCAAGGCCACGCAATCGGTTTCCGAAGAATATAATTTAAAACCCAACATCAAGCTGGGCCAGGGTATCATTGGCCAGGTTGCTTCAACTAATAAGCCGATATGCATCCTGGATGTCCGGGAGGACGAGCGTTACTTAAACCGCGATATCGCAAAGAAAATGGGGCTTTGCTCGCTGGCCAGTGTTCCTTTAGCCGTCAAAGGCAGGGTGATAGGCGTGTTGAACTGCTATACCTCCAAGAAACACAAATTCAACAAGCAGGAACTTGACGTGTTGACGGCGCTGGCTAACCAGGCGGCAGTCGCCATTGAGAATGCTGAGCTGGATCTTAGGGCGCGCAGCGCCGAAGAGGCGCTGACCACCCGCAAGCTTGTTGAACGCGCCAAAGAAATCCTTTCGGAAGACGCCAATATCCTGCCTTCGGAGGCATACCGCCTGATCCAGAAGCAGAGTATGGACAGCCGTAAGTCCATGCGCGAGATTGCCGAAGCCGTCATTCTAGCCAGGGAAATCAAGGGAAGTAAAAAATAGTAAAATTCATGTACCGTAGGACGTGGGACGTAGGACGTGGGATGCAAAATCAAAAACGTCCTACGTCCTACGTTCAAGCGAGCAAAGCGAGCGGACGTCCCACGGAAAATATATATGTCTAACGGACATTCTTTACTGATTATAGTATTTACTCCCATTATCTGCGCATGCATCTTGCCGGTTCTTGGCAAGGTGTCCGCTGCCTTCAGGAACTATCTGGCACTTGCCGCTGTTTTGGTCTCTTTTGTGTATTCGGCTTCGCTCCTGCCGTTGGTGTACAAAGGGGAGCTTGCGACTTTTACTGTTGCGATGCCTTTGGGTTTTGACTTTACGCTCCGGGCCGATAGCCTGGCAGTGTTTATGGCCTGCGTTTCATCTTTTATCAGCGTCATCATCGTCTTGTATTCGTTTGATTACATCAGCCATTACCGAAACCAGAACGAATATTATTCTTTTGTCGTCCTGTTTCTTGGTTCGATGATGGGCCTGGTTTTTTCCGGAAACCTGGTTTTCCTGTATTTATTCTGGGAGATCACCGCCATCACCAGCTGGCGGTTGATCGGATTTTCCAGGGAAAAGGAACACGCCCTGCGGGCGGATAAGGCGCTTTTGATGACGGTATCCGGAGCGCTGCTCATGCTTCTCGGTTTTATCAGGCTCTACCTTGAGGCCGGAAGTTTTGACCTGGCGGCCATAAGGCTTGCGTTGCAATCGCAGAGCATATCGGGTTTAACCGTGGGGCTGATATTGGCCGGCATATTTTCCAAGTCAGCGACCTTACCCTTACATACCTGGCTGCCCGATGCAGGTATAGCTCCGGCACCCGTAACGGCATTGTTGCATGCGGCGGTCCTGGTTAAGATCGGCGTGTATGCCTTTGCCAGGATTTTTATCGTCACCATTCCGCTGGATCTGCCCTGGAAAACTTTTGTGCTTGTCCTCTGCGGCATCAGCGCGCTGGTCTCGGCGGGGGCGGCATATCGTGAAACGGACTTAAAGAGGATCATCGCCTATTCAACCATCAGCCAGATAGCTTTTATATTTCTGGGTTTTGCCTGCGGAGTCCAGATCGGCGTTGCCGGGGCTCTGCTATATATATTGATGCATGGTTTAGCCAAGGCCGGGCTTTTTTTGTGCGCCGGTATCGTCGAACACAACGCCAAGACAAAAGACATTACCAGGCTCGGCGGGCTGATCAATGTTATGCCGGTGACAGCGCTTGCTTTTTTATTTTGCGCTTTTTCGGTAATGGGAGTGCCGCCTTTGGGAGGTTTTTTTGCTAAATATATGGTATTTGCCGGCGCCATGGAAGGCAGCAGCTTCTGGATTGTTTCGGTATTTCTCCTGGGGGCGATCTTGACCATACTTTATTTATACCGGGCCTTCAGCGCGGTGTTTTTAGGGGAGTTGAAAATCTCCGCCTCCAGGGAAGGTTCGCCGGTGATGGTGTTTTGCGTCGCCTTATTTGCCGCGTTATCATTAGCGGGGGGCATTCTAGTCAATTATCCCGGCGTCCTCGCCAGATATACTGCGCAACAGATGCTTTCGTGGGCCAGATGATGCATAAACTGCTTTTACTTATATTTTTACCTTTCGGCGCGGGCCTCCTGGCTCTGGTTCTGCCGCGCCGCCTGCGCGAAGGCATGGCTTTAGCGGCGGCCGCGGCCGATTTATTTATCGCCGCCTCGCTATTCGGAAAAGATTCCGCCTGCCTGATGCCGTGGCTCGGCTTTGGGATTGATTTTTCCCTGAGGGTATATAATTTCAGCGCTTTTGTCGTATTTGCCGCCGCGGGTTTTGCGTTTCTTGTGGTCCTGTATTCGACTTCTTTTATGCGCGCTAAGCCCTGCCTGGGGCAGTTTTACGGTTATGTCCTGATTTCTTTATCCTTTGTAAACGGCGCCCTGCTGGCGGATAATCTGATAGTCCTGCTTTTTTTCTGGGAAGGGCTGCTTATTCTGTTGTTCGGCTTGATCAGGATCGGGCGCAAAGAGGCATATCCGACGGCGATCAAGGCGTTTGTGATCTCCGGCATAGCCGACCTTTGCATGATGGCAGGTATCGCGCTGACCTGGCGGCTGGCCGGAACGCTGGCCATTTCCAAGATCAACCTTTCTACGGATGGCGCCCTGGCGGGCACGGCCTTTGTGCTTTTGGTCATCGGTGCGATTTCCAAGGCCGGGGCAATGCCCTTTCACAGCTGGATACCTGATGCCGCCGAAGACGCCCCGCTTAGCTTTATGGCCTTTCTGCCGGCTTCCCTGGATAAATTACTGGGAATATATTTTCTTATCCGGATATCCTGGGATATGTTCAAGTTGCAGGAGGGCTCTTTTTTGAGCATAGCCTTGATGAGCGTGGGAGCGTTGACTATTGTTTTGGCGGTAATGGTAGCGTTGGTGCAGAAGGATTATAAGAGGTTGCTTTCTTATCATGCTGTCAGCCAGACCGGTTATATGATTATGGGCATAGGCACCTGTTTGCCCGCGGGGGTCATCGGCGGAATTTTCCATATGATAAACCACGCGACATACAAGAGCGGGCTTTTTCTTACCGCCGGTTCAGTGGAGAAGCAGGCCGGCACTACGGACCTGGAAAAACTGGGCGGGTTAGGCTCCAGGATGCCGGTGACTTTTATCTGTTTTACGGTGATGGCGCTTTCTATCTCCGGCTGCCCGCCTTTTAACGGATTTTTTTCCAAAGAGCTGATCTATGACGCGGCATTGGAGCGCGGGCTGATATTTTATCTGGCGGCGATCATGGGGTCCTTACTGACCGCGGTCTCGTTTTTAAAACTGGGGCATAGCGCGTATTTGGGCGCAAGGCGGTCAGGCAGCGCAGATACAAAAGAAGCGCCCGCGGCAATGCTTGTTCCGATGATCGTGACCGCGGCGGCCTGCGTTATGCTGGGGCTGGGCAGTAGATTTGTCTTAGAGCGCTGGCTTGCCCCGTTCCTGGGGGAGGCAGGCGCCTGGCATATGCCGGCTGCAAACATCATGCTTATCATATTAACCATAGTGGTCCTTCTGGCGGCCCTTATCCATCATCTCTTGCGGGTAAGGGCTACGCAAGATGCCCTAAAAAGCGCCGATGATATTTATCACGCTCCTTTTATCCGCGCCGTCTATGCCCTGGCGGAAAAAAAATACGCCGATCCTTACGAGGCCGGATTGGCGGCTATGGGCCTGTTGACAAGGGCCCTGGCATGGCTGGATAGAAAAATAGATTGGGTATACAATGTTGCTATCCCCGGCATGAATAACGCGTTTTGCGGCCGCCTGAGCGCTGTGCATTCGGGTTATTACGCGGTCTATATTGTCTGGGCCCTGGCCGGCTCGATAGCCGCGGTTTTGTTTTTGTTAAAATAGGATGCAGGGGCGGGTTTCAAACCCGCCCCTGCAATGAGGAGAGCATATAAAGATGGTTTCATTATTTATCCTGGCGCCGTTTGCCGCGGCGCTTATCTTAAACCTGCTGCCAAAGGCCCTGACGCACAGGCTGGCTTTCTGGGTTGCCGCCGGCTTGGCCCTGGCCCAGGCGGCGCTTGTGGCGTTCCATCCACTGTTGTTCTGGAGCGCTTATCCCGACCCCCTTGGGCCGTTCTTTAACCTTCAATTTTCACTCGACGGCTTAAGCCTGGTGACGCTGTTGTCTATTGCTATCGTGGTATTGGCAACGCTTGTGGCCGGCCGCTACACTATTACAGAGGAATCAAAGCGTTTTAATTTTACCAACCTGGTATTGATCACTCTCATGGGGATGAACGCGGTGGCCATGACCACCGATCTTTTTTCTTTATACGTATTTTTGGAGGTCTGCGCGATTGCTTTATTCATCCTGATCGCGCTCAAGAAGGATAAACTCGCCTTGGAAGGCGCCTTTAAATACCTGATCCTTTCGGCTATCGCCACCGTGCTGATGCTTTTTTCCATAGCGCTCTTTTTATTGCTTTCAGGCGGGGTTTCCTTTAGCGTCATTTACGGGGCATTGAGCGGCTCGGGCGGGGGATTTCTTGCCAAGCTTGCCATGGGTTTATTTTTATGCGGCCTCTTTATCAAAGCCGGCCTGGCGCCTTTTCATGCCTGGCTCCCCGACGCGCATTCCAGCGCCCCTAGCGCGGCGTCGGTGCTTTTAAGCGGCATGGTTACGAAGATCCCGGGCGCCTATATCCTGATGCGCCTGGTGACTTCGGTATTTCCGCTCAACCCCCAAATGCAGAACCTGTTGATGTTCGTGGGCGTCTTTTCGATCATCATCGGCGCCCAAGGGGCGTTCTACCAGCACAATTTTAAAAGAATGCTGGCATATTCCAGTGTCAGCCAGGTAGGCTACATCGTGCTCGCCCTGGGTTGCGGCACGCCGCTGGCTTTTGCCGGCGCGGCCTTCCACCTGTTTAACGACGCGATTTCTAAAACCCTGCTTTTTGTCAATGCCTGCTGCCTGGAAAAAGAGACGGGCACGGTTGATATGGACAAAATGGGAGGCCTGGGCCAGCGTATGCCGATCACCAACTTTTCGTGTTTGGTGGGGGCTTTTTCTGCCGCCGGCCTTCCTCCGCTGGCGGGATTTTGGAGCAAGTTTATCATTATCCTGGCCCTGATGCAGGCCGGCAAGCCCGTGTATGCGACGGTAGCCATACTCGCCAGTATCTTGACCTTAGGGTACGCGCTGGTCATGCAACGTAAGATATTCTTCGGCGGGCTTGCCGACGGGCTCCAGCAGGCCAAAGAGGCCGGAATAGGGCTGGTCCTGTTGGAGTCGGCGCTGGCGCTGGTGGTGATTGCGGTAGGCATAGGGTTTGCCTTCATGTATAATAATTTTATGCTGCCGGTAGGGGAGATTGTTTTCTAAAACACTCATGGCTGCCATTGACCTGATACTTATTATCATGTTGTTATTGACGTCTCTGTGGACGGTGTTGACCATCAGGCTGATCAGGGCGGTAGTTGGCCTGGCTCTTACCAGCGCCATACTTTCGGTAATAATGTTTCGGCTGGGTTCGCCGCTTGCCGCGGTATTTGAACTGTCCGTCTGCTCCGGGCTTATTTCGGTTATATTTGTGACCACCATAAGTTTTACTTCAAGGGTAAGTAAGGAGCGTTTGTTCGTACGCCGCAGAGAAAGGTTTGTTAAATTCTGGTATCTGCCGCTTATCCTGATCGTCGCAGGTTTTCTGCTGCTGCATTTCAGTCATCCGCCGGCCTTGAAACTTCCGGTTACTCCCGCCGGCCAGGACGTCCGCAGCGTGCTCTGGAACCTGCGCCATCCGGACCTCTTGGGCCAGGTGATTGTTCTATTAGCCGGCGCCTTTGGCGTGGCTATATTATTCAAGGAAGATACGCATGAGCGTTGAGCCCCTGCAATTATTCTGGTATTTCGGGATATTCATCATCCTGATAAGCATTTGCGGCGTATATTGCATCCTGGCGACATTTAACCTGATCCGGGCGCTGATCGGTTTTGAGATCCTGGTCAAGGCGGCCACACTTTTGATCATCCTGGCCGGTTACCTGACCGGAAACCAGGCGCTGGCGCAGGCGCTGGTCATTACGCTAATAGTCATTGAGGTAGTGATGATGGTGGTGGCAGGCGGCATAGTGCTCTGGCTCTACAGGTATAACCAGACCATTGATACCAGGAAGTTGAGTAATCTGAAAGGATAAATTATGCCATATAAAGCTTTATTGAGCCCGCCGCTTGCGTTTTTGATACTGACCCTGGCAGCCGGTTTAATCATGCATCTGTCCAAGCGCCTTGCCTTCAGTAACCCGAATCCTCCGGAGCAGTCAAGAAAGGCGTATTCCTGCGGCGAGCAGTTTTCCGGGCATTTGATCCAGCCCGATTACAGCCAGTTTTTTCCCTTTGCTTTCTTTTTTACCATACTACACGTGATCGCCCTGGTCATTGCCACTGTCCCGACGGAGACAATAGGGATCTTTGCCGTGGCAGTGGTATATATTACCGGAGCAATCACCGGGTTATTGATATTATTGAGAAAATGAGGGTGTGCTGTAGGGGCGGGTTCCTGCCTGCCGGCAGGCAGGTAAAACCCGCCCCTACATATCTGTAAATCAATATGAGCGTAATTAGAAAAGTTGTTAATTGGGCCAGGGTCAAGTCTCCGTGGGTGCTGCATTTTAATACCGGGGCCTGCAATGCCTGCGACATAGAGATCATTGCTGCGCTTACTCCGTGTTATGACTTAGAGCGCTTCGGGGTGGTGCTAAAAGCTACGCCGCGCCACGCCGATATACTTTTGTGTTCGGGGCCGGTGACTAAGCAGGTTGAATCGCGCCTTAAAATGATCTATGAGCAGATGTTGGAGCCGAAGTTTGTGGTGGCTGTGGGCACCTGCGCCTGCTCGGGCGGAGTATTTAAGGGTTGTTATAACGTCAAGGCCGGTATTGATAAAGTTCTGCCTGTAGCGGCTTATATTCCGGGGTGCCCGGTCAGCCCTAAGGCCCTGATTGACGGCTTGGCCAAATTGCTGAACAGCCTTGAGGAAAATAAAAAGAGGGAGGAAGTGCCATGTCCGCTGAAGAAAATTTAAAACAGGCATTGGAAAATAAATTTGATTACTTAAAAGGCGCCGTGATAATTAAAAGAGAGAGGCGCATGGCATTAGAGGTCCCGGCCGTAAATTTTGCGGAAGTATTAAAATTCGTTACCGGCGAATTAAATTTTTCATTCCTCTCTGCGATCACCGGCTTAGACAACAGGGATGGTTTTGAAGTGATCTATCACTTGAATAAAGACGGCGGCATGGTTTTAGATTTAAAGATCCGTATTCCGCGTTCCGAGGCCGTCATTGAGACGGTGACGCCGTTGTTTGCATCGGCTGACGCCTATGAAAGGGAATTGATGGATCTTCTGGGTATTGAAGTTAAGGGGCTTGCCGAAGGGCGCAGGTATCCGCTTCCCGATGAATGGCCGCTGGGCGACTATCCTTTGCGTAAGGACTGGAAGGGTAATCTTCCTGCCAACAACGAGGTGAAAAATGCATGATTCAGGCGAAGTAAATATCCCGATCGGGCCGCAGCATCCCTCGTTAAAAGAGCCGGAGAGTTTCCTGATCACCCTGCGCGGCGAAAAGATCACCGATGTGAATATTAAAATAGGTTATAACCACCGCGGCATTGAAAAGGCCTGCGAAGAGCGCACCTATATCCAGGATATGTATTTGATTGAGCGTATCTGCGGTATCTGCTCGCATTCGCACT
>JAUYEC010000090.1 GCA_030691585.1 Candidatus Omnitrophota bacterium | reverse complement strand
CATTTTTATCACCTGAAAGTCAGCTTCTCTGAACAACCCATACAGATCAAAATAAGGCCAATGCTGCACATGTGTGGCATCCGCCCATTGCCTAACGGGATGCGCCGGATTAGGCACAGTGGCAATTATCGAACCGCCAGGGTGCAAATGCTGGTAGGCTGAGCGAAGCAGGTCTAAAGCAGAGAATAACGAAATATGTTCAAAAACTTGATGATCAATCATCACATCAAACATCTCTTCGGGCGGAATATCTTCAAAGGAAGAAAAGTCAAAATCGCCACTGGGATCAATGTCAAGAGAATAATATTTTTGACCAAGCTGATTTACAAATTTCTGGTGTGTCTTGGCAATACTTGCGCCAATATCCAATACTCGGCTCTCCGGATATAATAACTTTTGAAACTCGGGGCTGGCGAATTGAATTAAAGGTAAATCAAATTCCTGGCCATATTTATTATGACATTCTGTTCGCCAGCGAGTTAAGTTACTCCACGATATATCAGTCTTTTCCATAACAAAGCCTGCCTCCACATCACAAGATACAATTTATAGTGTTTTAAGATAAACCAAAATCGCATTTTGTGCGCAGGGAAACTGCTTCTATACTATCGCAACACTCACAGTATTCCATTGCTAGACTTTAAGTAACCAAGCAATCGCCAGGCATTTTTTTTCAGCAACGAAAAAAGGGCAAATATTGGCTTGAAACATGGAAACAAACCCAGCCAGATTTCTTTTCGATGAGCGTACTTTAGATTTTTTTTAAACAAATTATATGCGTTAAGTCTGCGCCTGCGATCAACATAAGAATATGAAACAAGAAAATAATATAAGGTATCGCTGATGCGTTCCTTTACAGCATTCTCAAATCTTCGATTCGTATACTCGTTGAATCCATTCAGTGTGGATACAACATTTTTGTAAATTTTAAATTTGTCTTCAAAAGCCAGATCTTTGTTCCGCGACACCGCAGAACCTGGCACGCCGAGTCTGTACGCGGCCATTACTTCGTTAATAAAGTACGCATTCCCCTTCGCAACCGCCAAGAGGGTTAACGGATAGTCTCCTATAAGCGCATTGAGAAGCCAGTGCGGCAGCTCACTCAGGATATCAGCGCGAAACATAATGGATGGCGTACTAATAAATGACCCGGAATGCATAATAATATCTTCTTTTTTGATATATTGATCGGGGGTATTCTTCTTGATATACAGCCCCGATGAATCGTAATTGTGTGCCGACATCAACTGACTGTCAACGCCAGAGAGGACCTCGACCGAGTGAAAAACAAGCGTGCAATCCGTGTCTGATACCATAAAATCTATTTGCTTTTGCAGTTTATACGGGTCTGTCCAATAGTCGTCGCCTTCAAGAATTGCAATATACTCTCCTTTGCACTCCGCGAGAGTTTGGAAAAAATTAGGCATCATGCCAAGATTTTTTCCCCTTCGGAGAAGACGTATCTTCTCGGGATAGCGCTCATGGTATGTCCTGCAAATTTCGCGTGTGCCGTCAGTGGAGCAGTCTTCACCAATCACAAGCTCATAGGTAAAATTGACCCGCTGGGCCAGGACGCTTTCAATGGCCTGCCCGATATATTGCTCTTGATTATAAGTTATCATCAAAACATTAACTTTGGGATTCATCTATTAGGACTCTTCACCAAGAAAGCGTTTGGTCAACTTGAGCAGGTTGCGGGAGCGGTCTTTCAAGTAATGGGCAGGCACGCCGGCGTACATCTTGAAAGCCTCGCAATCTTTGTTAACCAGCGACAGCGCCCCGATGCTGACGCCCTGTGCCAACGTGACGCCGGGCAAGACGATACTACCAGAACCAATAATAACATGCTCCCCGATGGTTATCGGGGCGGAGTGTACATTGGTGTACCGGCTGTCAACGGTCGGGTTGGTCATGTACTCGCCAGAATAATCGTCATTGCTTGAATAGATTGCCACGCGGGAGGAAATGTTCGCAAAATCGCAGATCTTGATTTTTCCCAGCCCGATCAAGGAAGTGCATATGGCAATGTGAACATTGCGACCAATTTCAATTCCCCCCTCGCCCGCCGAAAGGATGCAGAAATCATCAATACGCGTAAAATCGCCAATTGAAATCTTCTCAGGATTATAGAAAGAAGCCTTGCGAGACAGTTTGGCTTCCATCCCAATAAAGGCGAAGCCTATCGTCTGCAACTCAACGCGGTCGTAAAAAGAAGTCAGCACATGGCCTCCACAAACTTGCAAATCTTTTTGACTAGCACAACTTCAAGTCCAGTGTAGAGCGGCAGGCACAGAACCCTGGAACTGGCATCCTCGGCTACCGGGCAGCCTGCTCCCTTAATGTACGGTAGTTTGTTTAACGCGGGATAAAAATATCGCCTTGGGAAGATTTCGTTCTTTTTCAGTTCTTCCACAATACGCAGGAGTTTCGTTTCATTCTCAAAGAACACTGGATAGTAGGCATAATTGTAAGTTAAACTTGCACCAGGTTGAGGGAATTGCAGCCCCAGGTTGCTTAGATAATGGCCATACCATGTACACACTTGCCGTCGCTGTGCAATTAAATCATCTACATGCGGCAGGATGCACAACCCCATAGCCGCGTGGAATTCAGAATTTTTGCCGTTAATCCCGGCAAAAAAATATTCATCGTTGCGATGCCCAAAACTTTTGAGTTTCCAGAGGCGATCCGCCATCTCAGGAGTATGGGCAATGATCGCTCCACCTTCCACAGTATGAAAAAGCTTGGTGGCGTGGAAGCTCAAGGTCGAAAGGTCGCCGTAATTCAACAGCGAGACGCCGTTTAAGTCACAGCCGAAGGCGAGCGCGCCGTCATAGATGACTTTGAGATGGTATTTCTCGGCCAATCCCTGAATCTTGAACGCATCACACGGGTAGCCGTAGACATGCACGGGTAAAATGGCGCGCGTGCGCTCGGTGATGGCGGCTTCGATTTTTTCCGCATCCATGCAAAAGGTGCGGTCTTCGATGTCCACGAATATGGGCGTGCAATGCTCCCACAAAATGGAGTTGACCGTGGCGACATAGGAAAACGGGGTGGTAATGACCTCGCCTTCCACTTCCAG
>JAUYEC010000043.1 GCA_030691585.1 Candidatus Omnitrophota bacterium | reverse complement strand
AACGCGATGATCGCTACAACTATCATGATTTCCACGAGAGTAAAACCTCTTTTTTTCATAGAACTTACCTCCTCTCTCAGGTATGATTAACTGATATTGCGCGCCTCGAATATCTCTTAACTTTCTCTCAACTTTATTATTATAACTTCCGTGCCTGTATTAAGTTAAGGATATCGACTTGCGCCAGTCGCCTGTAAATAATTTACCATTTCATCCGTACCTTGTCAAGCTATTTTAAGGCAGGAAGCAAGCCAGGATGGGCATACACGGTAAACTTATCCTTACCAAATGCCAGGAAAGAAACCTTAGGCACGGAAAGAACTGTATTCGCGCGGATAAACTTCTTTAGTGCCCCGCTATCTTTATAATTAAGAAATTTGGGGATACGGCACAAGTCTAAATCTGACGAGTAACGCTTAAATCTCAAATATAAAGTTTTTTTGACATCTTTTTTGTCTTGCGGCCTCATTGAGAATGTATAGGCAAAAATGCAGCCCGTGGCTCCCTTAATTAATTCTTTTGAAAATCCCGGATCAGGGATAAAACTGCGCAATTCTCTCAGCCAACGATCCCTGCAAAGATCATAATAAACCTTAATGGCATATTTTTTCTTCGGATAAAAATCGACCCCCATTAAAACTATATTCTTCCCTGATATTATTTTCACGGATCTTTTGTCAATATTGATCCTGAACAGGCCCGCTAGTTCTAACAGGCATTCCAGTATATCGCCGCTCGTCGTATTATTTTCTTTGCTGGATTCTAATTGGGCATAGATCTTTAATCTAGGCGCATCTCGATCCATCCCAAATGTTAAATAAGGCGATAAGCGGGAAAACTTACATAAAACACGCTCTATCGCTTCCGCAGACAGGCTCAACTCGCCTTCATAAAGAGCGAATATTTTTCTTATTACATTCAGGCCTTTTTTGCCTATATCATTCCACGCGATCCGGAAAAAAGATGTTTTATTCCTCGAACAGCACAATGACGGCTCAAACTTATTTGCCAAAGAAAATATTTTCTTGTCTTGAGATAAATACTCATAAGAAAGGAGCTTAAGAATCTTGTCGAGGCGCGTGAATCGCAAATTCCGGCCTGAAAGCCTCACCAAGTTGCTCCATACAAGAAAAAGATTATTTAACTCAAGACAATTACTGTAATCGTATTGCATCAGGCATGTCCATCCTATGGCGGATCGCTCTAAATGACTAC
This sequence comes from Candidatus Omnitrophota bacterium, assembly GCA_030691585.1. Lineage (GTDB taxonomy): Bacteria > Omnitrophota > Gorgyraeia > Gygaellales > Profunditerraquicolaceae > JAUYEC01. The sequence goes on along the minus strand of JAUYEC010000043.1, from coordinate 13,920 downwards.
TTTTATCAACCGGCCAATTTTCCGGAAGAGCGATGCTTCGACATTCCCATTAAAATACATCTGGCTATTGCACAATACGTATACCACTTCGCCGAATAAATTTACCCTTGCGGCCCGCTTTTTAAGGCAATTTTTCCCGCATCTGGTCGTTCGCTGGAAAACAAACGGCTTGCGCGATATGGCTCTTGTTAAACAATAAGGGCTTGAGGTCAAATACGAATAAGGATAATACAAATCGATCTGCTCATCGTTGATATTGTCGTGGTCCAGCAAAAATCCCGGCTTCTGGTTATCCAACCCGAACCGTTCGACACCTGAACTTTTAAGAAACTGCATCGCATACTTATTCTGTATGATCGAAGATTTAAAATACATTATGTCGTCATCGGTCCATCTCATATTCGCGACTGGCACCGGATGCCCGGCTTTGGGTTCGATCAACAGCGGGCCCCTGGATTGCTTACTTAAGATACGGCCTAAGACCATGCGAAGATCCGCGTACTTTGTCCTTATCAGGTTAAGGACGCCCCAATCATTGACAACGATCTCGGTAAAAGGGAACCTTTTATTAACATAATTTAAAAGGTTATCGACTGAAGCAAGATCGCCTTGAGTTATATACGGCGTAACGACCGAGAACTCTATTCCCATTTTTTTCCTTATAACCGACAGCTTCTCGATATCTGACGCGGAAGGCAGAAGAAAAGCGCAGGTTTCACTGCCAAAATAGATCCTGCCATATCTGCCTCTTGAAACTTGCCGCAGATGTTCTTTTTTATAAACAAGAATTACGGATTCAGGCTTGCTCATTATTCAATATGAGGCATAACAAAACCGTTAAGCAGATTGATAAAAGAAAAAAATGACCCGTACATATCAAGCATTTGGGCGGTAGTCGCACCCCTATTGCACAGGCGCGGGATCTTAATATAATCGATCCCTATGTTAAATAAAAGGTGCAATCGCAATAAAGGGTCCATTTTGCAAGCTTGTATATCTATCTTGGGAGAGAGATACCGATTGATGTTTGCAAGGCAATTCGTATTCTGGTCATGACGATGCGCGCAGACGCCTTCGGTGTGCGGGCAGCCTTCCTGAAAAGCGAACATTTCAAGCTCTATGCCGGGGTTTTTATCCCGTATCGATCGGGCTTCCTCTATAGTTATCAACCTGTCAAGGATGACCCGCCCAGCGCCCATACTCTTAAAAAATTTCACCGATTCGGAATTCAGGCACGGGGCCCCAAGACTGACGTGGATTTTTAGATGCGGGAACTGTTCATGTAGCGCGATAATTAATCCTATGTCCGCGCATATAACGCCTGCCAAGCCGGTTTGAAACAGGCCCTTAAAATACGAAATGATCTTTTCTATCTGGCCCTGTGTGTAAAGATGGTTATTCAAGGCAAGAAAAAAATTCAGCGGCTTCCCCCATTTTTTTGCCAACAGGCCTTCAATGGAACGCAATGGCCCGATTTGCCCTTCAAACTGATATCGTCGGTTGATCGAATTTGCCAAAGAATAAGAACGCTTCCAGAAAAAAGGGACATGCCCAAAGTAGTAATCCGTAATGCCTATGTCAATAAAGGGCTTAAGAACCAGATCTGTCGGAACGTAGGTAATTATTCGCATATCTTTCCCAGGCTCCTTTTGACATCCGCCTTCAACTTCAGTTTTTCGAAACTGTAGTTCAGGCCGGGAGCTATCTCTGTTTCCTGCAATAATTCAAAATCGTATAGGCCTTTCAAAAATATTTCCTTTTCAGCGGAAGAATCTTTAAGCCTGTGCCACCAGTATCCCTTAAAAAGGATCAATTGTTCCGGAAAAAATCCTGAACTGAACAATGCGTGCGAATTGACCGCCTTTTTATTAAAACCGGAAATAAAATACGGCGCATTGTAGTCTAATATATAAATATCGGCGGGTAACTTATCCCCTACCCGCTTTATAAATTCACTCTCTTTAAAAGATTTCATACCTTTCATCTCCCGGCTTGAATGTACAAAAGCATGCCGGCAATTGAGAACAAGCGCGGCGCATAAAGCCACCGCAAACGCAACATAAAGAAATCTTGCCCGGAAAAAATAGGCCAGCGCCCTGTTGATGCCGTAACCGGAAATGATAGAAAACGGCAACAGGCAGAGCAAAAAATGACGTTCGGAGTCTATCGTCTTTTCCGGTAAGAAATCACCCCCAAAAAAGAATGAGTAAATTAAAAAAAAGGCCGCGAACCACCCGATCAGCAGATAAAACAACCCCCTGCGGCGAATAAATAGCTGCGCCGAGCCCAATAGGAAAAAAACTGCTGCCAGGATCAGGTTATATTTGACGCTGAAGAGGTATTTGATATTATCCGGGGCGTTCTCCAGAAAATGGCCGAAAGACCAGAAAACGCCTCCGGCCGAATTCCTTTCCGTCTGAAGCATTTGGGGAACGCGGGCCAGTAAAGGCACAAGAAGAATTACTGAAAAATATATTATATTCAAGACCTGGCCTTTCTCCACGCGGCTTTTTTTTAATTCAATAAAGAGCGCAAACAAGAACGGAATAAATAAAAAGGCATTCTCCGGCCTGATATAGCTGGAATATACCAGGACAGAAGAAAGTAAATAAAGAAGGCTTTTTCTTTTATACCTTGCATACAACAGCGCCACCGATACCAAAAGGAGTATGAAGCATAACGCGGAGATATCGGAAGAACCGCTTCCGGAATATTTCAAATGCAGAGGCGTAAGGCTAAAGACCAATGCGCTCCATAAGCCCACCTTGGCATCGCCAAGAAGTAAAAACGCGACAATAAAAACCAACAAGACTGATACCGTGCCAAAAAAAGAATTCATATAAAAAGGCACACTTTGAGAATCCCCAAACAACCTGATAAAAAGGCTTATCAGGAAAGAATAGCCGCCTGGCCTGATATCCCCCGAAATGAACTCCGGATGCAGTTTGTCGCCTATCAGCGTAGATCCGGGATTATTATGATAATACATATTCTGCGCGACATTCATAAAATGGAATTCGTCATAATAAACATAGTGCATATGCGGGATCACCATGAATCGTAATATCGCGGCTGACAGGATTATGATTGACAGGAACGCCAGGTCCCGCCTGTTTAAATTCCTGAATAACCGCGCCAGGTAAACGCGGTGATAAAAAAGAAGGCCTGCCATTATAAAAAAAATGGCCCATAGGAACAGAATGTAATAGCTGCCTGAACAAAGATTGTTTGATATCATGGATTATCCTGGCGCGCGCCTAATCGGAAAAAATCTATCCGGCCGATCCTGGTCAAAACAAATCTGTCCCTGATCTTTTGTTCCCAAGAGAGCGCATTTTTATTGTCCGTTTCTTCCTGCAACCCGAAATTAACGGGGTTAAGATAATAAAGCTGGCCCCGGCAAGACGCGATCTGGGAATCCGCATTCCTATCTTCAAAGAATATCCAACGCGCCCGGGGAAAAATTAATCTTAGCTGCGCCCCGGCGTGATACGCCCCTAAGGTGATCACGCAGTCCCGCGGCGATAGAAGCGGGATCTGCTTTTTGAGATCGCGCCAATCCGGCTGACGCGGATAGCGCAGTGTATTTGCCGCGTCGATTCCCAGGGCCATGATGACGCACGCCGCAATTGCCCTTTTTGCGGCCTGCTGATGAAAAATTATTTCGACGGCTTCGGACAAACAATAGCCAAAAAGGCAATAGACCGGCAAAGATATCTGCATCAAATTGGTCGTTATAGACACCTTATCGTAGAAACTAAAAAGTATTAATCCGCAAAACAACCAGATGACATACATTGAAAGATCCGGGGTTTCTTTCTTAACCCGCCGAAGCAGGAAATAACCTGCCGGAGCAATAATTATCAAAGACCAGCCAAGTTTTAATGCAACCGCGAGATTTTTAAAAAAATCCGGCAGGCCATACATTGAATAACCCGCATATCCAGCCTGAATCCCCCGGATATACTTAAGGGCCGAATGATGGTTGATAAAATATGGCAGCGCAAAAAATGCGGTAACGCACAAAAGCACGGCAGACCATTTCAGTGTTTTCCTATCGCCGGATCTAATGATGCCCAACAGAAATACCCCGAAAAAAACAATATTCTCCAGTTTTATGTTCACGGCCATAAGAAGCAACAATAAGGATACCGTGTTATCCCTCCTATTAGACTCCGTGCCGCTCCCCAGGTAAAAAAAAGACGCCATAACCAGCAACGTGGATACGGGCATCGGGGTCTCAAGGCCGCTTAAACGGATATGGAGAGTTGAGAACGCGAGCAGCGCCGCCGAGAAAAATGCGCCCAAAAAGCTTTTTGTCGCCTTGAACGCTAATTGAAAAATTACGAAGATGCCGGCAACGCTCGCCAAAATATTCATCCACCAAATAGAATCAAAATCAAAACTTAACGATAAGGGTAACGCCTCCAGAAAAGCATAGCCCGGGATGTGCAACGCATTGGCCAACGAAGCTAATCTAAGCCATTGTAACGAGAAAAAGTTCGTAATTATCCCCGCGTCCAGTATATATCCCCAGCAATAAGGATCAAGGTCCATGTGCTCGGAATAACGGACCCTCAAGATCAAGGCGAGAACGATAAGGACAAAAAATGCCCTGCCGGGAAAGGCGAACTTTGTCTTTTTCAAGGCTAATAGAATGGTTGAAAACAGAAGTATTAAAAAGTAAAAGGGATATAATACCGCTAAAAAAGCCAAAAAATCGCTCATTTCAAAAAGGTCCTCCTTGACGCCCAAACTTCTAAGATCATCGGATGAACTGCAATACGCTCTCTACGGTTGTTTTTGCTCCGGCAAAAAAATTCTCCGGATAAGAATGCTCCCCGGCTCCCTCTATCCTGGCAAGATCCTCCAAAGCTGAAGCTAAAGACCTTGCCGTTAAATCGGCATACGGCAGAACCCGCGATCCGGCGAATTTTTTTAATAAAAGAGCCCGCGGCGGCTGGTCATTGGTCCATCCCAATTCCTTAAATGCCACATAAGGTATAGTCACGCTTCTTTTATTTAACTTCAGCACCTGAACGGATGTATTATAACCGGCCAGATTCACTGAAATATCGCAATTTTTGAGGGCTGTATAAAAATCGGGGATATATCTTACCAAAACAACATCCCTGGCGCCGCTATTTTTTAAAAGTTTTTTAAAAAAACTCCACTCTTTTTGATTCGTTGCTGTACCGGCGCTAATAAGAATGGAATAACCAACTCCAAGATACTTTTTTGCCATAATCGATGCTGTTACAACCTTGGGCCATATCGTGCCGCCGCCCCGGCTGACAAGCACTTTTTTTCCCTTGAAGGCGCTCCATCTTTGGATTTCGGAAAGATTCGTGTTTGCCGCGTTATCAAGATCCGGCAAGATATAGCCGGTATATACGATCTTGTCTTTCAGGGCCCTGAATATATCGCTGTAGGTCTTTTTTAATCTTTTGTCGGAAATAGCCTGCTGAAAAAAATGATTTTCGAATTCTTCAGGCGTATGTATATAGATCCGGTTGAAAATTTTTACCAATTGCAGGAATCTGCCGGGATTATTGATCAAATTATAATCGAGATAAGGGTATCCAACGCTGGCAAAGACGGGGATTCCTTTTTCTTTAAGGAACAATAGGCCCTGGGAGATTTCATGAAGGCATATCGAGCGGGCAAAGGGGAAAAATTCCACGATCGCGCAATCCGGCCTGATCAGGCGTATTTTCCGGGCTATAAAGTCCGCCCGGTATGGGATACTTCCTAAATCAGGGCGAATATTTTTAAATTGAGCTTTACTGTCATAAGGATAAGGTATATCAATAGAAACAATACCATTGCCGGTACGGGCAATACCCTGTTTCTTGCCTGCCTGGAGAAGAAATACCTTGGTCCCGGGCTTTGAGAATTTTATAAAACTTTGGGCTAAAGTCATAATCCTGACCGCGTGGCCAAGGGTTTCTTTATGAGAGTAATAGATTAATATCTTTGTCATCCAGTTAATTAATTGGGCCCATAATCCACAGAGCGGCTTCTACATAATCTTCGCGCCTGTTAAACGGATGTATTTAAAATCAATATCCGTCCCCGGTTCACGGCATTTCTTGCAGCACGTCAACAAAAGCCTGTTCGATACTGCGGAATCAGTAAATCGGCGGTATTTCTGAGAAAGTATAATTTCCTTTAGGCTATGCTCAAAAATGTTCCCCAGAGAAAAACGCTTTATATCATCTCCCACGATGTAACAACAAGGGAGCACGGTTCCGTCGGAATTAATCACCAGCTCATGTAAAGGCTTATCGCAGCTGGCCTGGCTTTTTAAAGTATACCGGTTATATTTGGCGTTTTCCGGCAGATAACATCCCCACCTTTTTTTCTTCACAAGCGCGGTCTTAAGCCTGAGGATATCAACTTTTAGGCCGCGGGCGAGTTTTTCAACGGACAAGACTTCATGCTCATTATGCCTCATAATGATAAATTGAAGCTCTATCTTCATGCCGGTTTCGCGCAAATTGCGCAAAAGAACAAGATTCCTTATATTCCGGATGACGGATTCAAAATCCCCTTTCCTGCGGAATACGTCATAAGTCTTTGATGTAACTGCGTCTATTGAAACACTGAGATGGTCAAGCCCGGATATAACGATCTTCCCGCAGTTTTTGGGATTTAATTCGATGCCGTTTGTCGCCAGCTTGACAAACGTAACGCCCCTGCTTTTCGCATAGCGTATCATACCATATATATTTTTATTCAACAGGGGCTCACCGTAATTATAAAGGCTTATCGATCCGATCCGCTCGATATTGTCATCAATTATCTGTTTGAATTCCGGCAAAGACATATCACGTTTAGGCCGGCCGTCCTGATGCGAAAAACAAGTCGGACATCGCAGCTGGCACCGGTTCGTCGGCTCGATCATCAAATCTATCGCGTTAATCTGGCGTCGCGGCATGCTCTACCCATTTTAGCGGGCTCCCTTTCAGATCGTTTTTGCAACAGGCGCGGCAGATCGGCAGGTCCCTTTGAATGATTCTTGCGACCAGGCCCAAGTCGTAGCGGTTACGGAAAAATTCGCAGATTATCCTTTGGCCCGAAGGATCAAAACGATATTGCCCTAATTGACGGCAACGAACCGGGAGGGGCCGTGATTCTCCGGGCACAGGCCGGGATGCGGACGGTTCCCAGCCGATCTTAAGCAGAGGCGAACTTTTAGATATATCAATGACCGAATTCAGAAAATTCCTGAGATCTTTCGTCTCAATACGCGAGGCACAGGAGAATACTTCACCCCTGATTTTTAATCCAGGCAGGGCCTCCCTGCTCATCCGGACAACTTTATCACTGAAATGGACCGCCGAAATGAATTTCTGTTCTTTTATGCCATGACGGGATATCAACCTGGACAGGGCCGGCAGGCCGGCTATATTATCATGTCTCAAAACGGAATTTACGCCCACGTTAAAAAAAGAATCGCATGCCTTCATGGCCTTAAAGCATTTTCTGAACACCCCCCGGCCGCGGATCCGGTCATGGACAGCGGCTGCCCCATCAAGGGAAAAATTTATCTTTTTTATTCCCGCGCAGGACTTAAGCCTGTCGAGGGCGCTTTGCGACAACATCGTTCCGTTCGTCGTGATCTCGTAAGTGATCCTCTTCCTGTCGCAGAGATGCATCATCTTAAAAAAATCCTTATTAAGAAAAGGCTCTCCGCCGACAAAAGACACATGTCCGAGGGCGCTGTTATTTTCGATCAAGGACGCGAATCTGTCAATAGTCATATCGACCAAAGTATTCCGTATCGCCGCCTGCGTGCACATGCCGCAGTCACAATTACATCGAAGCGTTGTTTCAATATTTGCCACATGTTTCTTAAAAGGCTCGTCGGAATAACCCTTGAAACTCCCGCACATAAGCATGCAGCCCGGGCACCCGGATTTTATGGCCCTCTCCTTCTTAAGCCAAACTGACCCCGCCGATTCCCACGTGAGACTACCCAAACGGCGGCCTTTCAAGCAGCTGTAGCAGGCCCCGTCCGGCCTTATTGTAAGCGCGTCCTTAAGCACAGAACACCCTTTGGCAGGTTGCGGGTAAAACAGGTAAAACGGGATGTCTTGTAAAAACCGGGCTTTTTTAAAATCGCCGTTTCTGTAAAATTCATCCGCGATCAGAAATGCCTGATTGCGGATCACGCATTTCTGAGCGCACGAAAAATCAAGACAGACGCTTTTTCTCCTATTGGTGTAAGATCGGATATTTTCTGCCGGTTTAAAAACAAATCCGCAGCCCATACGCCTGGCCAGGCGGTACACAGGATAAATCTCATCGTAATTTTCCGGAATAAGCGTGAATTTAAGTTCGATCCGGCGCTGCGGAAAAAATTTCCTGACCTTCAGCACTGTCCCGAGCGTCTGCTCAAAGAAGCCTCTCTTGCCTCTGATCGCGTCATGGGTTTTCTTAAGGCCGTCTACGCTTATATTAAGCTTAAAAACAAGGTGATTGTACTTTTTAAGAAAGAAGATTATCTCGTTTGTTAAAAGACCGTTGGTAGAGATCGTTTTGAGGGCCCCCGGCGTCAGTTCTTGGATAGCCTGGACGACCTCATCCAGATGCGCGGAGGTAAACGGCTCGCCTCCGCCGACAGCAATGTCAAAATCATCGCCATAAAAATCATAGCTTCTTTGAATAAGCGGGTCTGCCAGGAACGCGCGCGCCTGAGGCCCGGTCACCGAACGCTCGGACCTCGACTGCCAGATATCGCAATGCCCGCAGAATGAGTTACACCGGTCGGTGATCAGCCAATTAACGGATCTGATGAAATCAGTGTTCATAGAATCTCCAGCCGCTGCGGCAGAAAGAACGGCACAGGCCGGCATGCGGGGCCGCATGCTTGACAAAATCGGCATAGTTGCGAGAAGACAATATTTCTATCAAGCCGCTATTATGGATATTCCCCAGCGGGTCTTTCTGATCATCCAAGAAACAACATGGACTGACAGAGCCGTCGGAATTTACGCGAAGTTCATTCCTGGCCCTAGGGCATTGTTTTGTCCGCGGCAGGGTAAAAAGATGACGGATTTTTATCTGATAACGGGCCCTGCCGGATAACAGCTCTTCGGCAGCCGCGGTATAAGATTTATTCTCAAGCGCATTAAAAAAAGGAACGATTTTAACGGCCAGGCCGTGCTTATGCGCCTGCAACAAGATCCTGGGCACTTCTTCCAGGTAAAAAATGGAGCGCTCCTCGGCATTTAAACATCTTTGCCGCCCGCTTATATAAGTTATATCCATAAGAGTGAATGAAATTGAATCCGCGCTGCCCGCCAAAAGAACAACCATTTTATTCAGCCCGCCGACATTATCGGGGCGGACAGTGACGTTTATATGCAGGCGCCTGGCGAAACGGCCCGCGGCACGGATAAACTCAAGGCTGCGTTTAAAAGCGCCATTTCTGCCTCGTATGCGGTCATTGACTTCCGGCCGCGAAGAATCCAGAGAAACATCAATAAAATCAAAGTACTCTTTAATGACCGGCAGCATACCCGAAGGCACAATACCATTTGTCGAAAGCGACAGATTTAAATCCCTTCTTTTGGCATACGCAAGCACGTCCCTGAACCGCCTGTACAGCGTCGGCTCGCCTCCCGTAAAATTCAAAACGGAAATGTTAAGGCGAGCGCTATCATCGATTATCTTTATTACGGCCTTGAAATCCAATTCTTCTTTTTTTGCCCTCCAGCCGCACATGTCACAACGACAATTGCACTTTGTCGTAAGGCGGACCTTTAATGTTTTAAGATTGATAATGGAATTGATAATACGCGCGGTTTTTTGCGCGCCTTCAAGATCGCACTCGTATCGGGCCTTATTTGGCGCGCGCAGAAGTTCCAGCATTTTACCGGATAACTCCCGGGAAGAAACGCTTCTGTAATCCAGTATCCTGCCGGCATTCTTATAAAAAGAGCATCTCTTTACTTGCTCACGGTCGGTCCGTCGTGGAAAAAAAAGCGTATTTGTTTTAGACCATAAAGCATTATTTACGGAGTTGTATCCGGCCATGGTTATATACAAATCCGCGGCGCGTATATACCGCGGAAGATCCGCAAGATACCGCTCAAGCATAACCCCATTGTTGCGCCCGGCAAGGTCCGCCAAATTTCTGTATATATCACCGTCGCAAGACGGACCGGTCACTGCCAGCATCGCCGTGCGGGTATGTTCATCGACCAACGCCTTTGCTTCGATCGCCTTACGGATGATCTCTGAACCGTCAATCCCCCCTCCCGTGCTGACTATAATATTCTTTACATTTCTTTTAATGATCCCAAGGCGCCTTTTTTCCGAAGCGGTATCCGGCCTTTGGACATCCATAACCCGCCCGGTCAGAATTATTTTCCGCTCAAGTTCCGCAAGATGCCCGAAAGGATGTATGAAGCCCATTTTTTTATCGGCGTGGCAAAAAAAAGCTTTAAACCAGAACAGGCGCTTCTTGAGCTCCCGGCTTGAAACGTCCCGGCAGACAATGTCACGGACGGCTGCATACGCGGGAATACGGGCCATACGCAGCTCTTTGAGTAAAAAAATAATCTCTTCTTCCAGGGCATTACGTCCGAATGGAAAATGTTCTATAATAACCAGCTCGGGTGCGCAGGCCTTGAGTATACGCCCCAACAAAGCCCGGCGCCTATGAAACGTGGGCAACACGCCGCTTTCGGCGTGCAACCCCCGGAATAATCCCGACCGCGCGGTAAAAGGCGGAAGATTAAAAACCTTTGCGTATCTGTTTATCCCTAATTCAGGCTGGGGCTTTCCGCTATTAATAACATACAAACGATAAACTGGAAATTCCTGCTTCAAGGCCCGGCACAGGGCGCGTATCCTTGAACCATGGCCCAAACCGCCAAAATGATGGTAATAAAAAAGGGCTCCGCTCATAAATTATTCAACAATGACCGTCCTGTATTTTCCTCTTCTTCGCGGTAGAATTTTATCCACCAATTCTATTTCAACGGGGATCTGTGCGTTTTTGAGTATTTCCTTGATCCCCAGACAGATAGATTTCTTTGCGACTGCCTTCTTTTTATTTTCCGGCAGTATCCGGACAATGATCCGGTCTTGCTGATGCTCAATTTGATACAAAAGAATATTTTCCAGGCTGCAGAATAAGCGGTCCCATTCAAGCGTAAGAACGGCCTTACGCCCGGAGTAAACGATCTCTTCCTCCCTGCCTGCGATCCTGCCCATGATCGGATGGGGCCGGCCGCAAGGACAACAGGTTCCGCTGCCGATATAGGCGATATCTCCGTTAAAATATCTTATAAACGGCATGGCGGTATTCTCCAGGTCCGTCAAGAGCACCCGGCCAATGTCTTGCCTGCCATAACGGCTATCCGGGGCGACCTCGGCATAAATGGATCCTGCGAAAACATGCCGTCCGCCGGAAGCACAGGTAAAACTTACCGGCCCAACCTCAGAGCATCCATACTGATCAAAAATATCGCAGGCAAGATACTTCTTGATGATTTTTGCCGTGCTCGGAAGCAAAAGCTCGTATGTTGAATGGACCGCAAAACTGCGTTCAAACCTGAGCCCGTCATAATGGAAACGGTAAAGCAGCAGTTTAAGATAAGTAGGATTTGCGTGGATCAAAGACGCCCTTGAGCCGGTAATAATCTTATACAGATCCTTGATCTCTCCTGAACCGGCTTCAAGATAATTTTCGTTTGCCGGTATCACAACTTCTTCTCTGGCGTTGGGGCGCGGATCAGAACGTGATTCCTGCGCGTCAGAAAAAAGCGCATTGGCCGTTTCTAAGCAATTAGGTGAGGTCAATTTTATCCAGGGCGCGTTAAGCTTCCACTTTCCCGTGGCAAGAAAACTGGCCATCATCCTCGGGTAACGCGATAAAATCCTTGGCCTGGCATATAAAAATGCGCCACTGCCGCATGAAGAAGTGCGATAGATATCATAATTTCGCGCTTGCCGGGCAAAGGGGAATTCCTTCCGCGAGAAAGCCAAAGAGAGCTCCTGTCTGGAAGACAACGGCAAAGAGCCGAATTGCACTCCCTTCATGATATCCAAACCTGCGTTCAACCATTTATTCCGATAAAAAGGCGCCTGGATATAGGCATAGTTAACCATCATTTCGCGTTTATAATCGGACAATTTGCCGCTGTATTTTAAATGGTTATCCGGTCCCTGCGGTTGGGGCCGTAGGTAATCGGTAGTGGATGTTAAAAATTCGTGGATTTCCAATGCCTGCTTAAAATTCCGGCTGCAATCCTGCCTGTACCGGCATTGTCCGTTCAGGGCTTTATTCCGGTAATCCAGATATTTTTTGTCATTCCACAGTCGCGTAAATCGCTTCTTTGCCGATATCCTGCCGACCGCGGTTTTATCGGAGCGGGGCATGGCACAACAGGCAAAAACGCGGCCCTGCCAATCAATCGTCACATGATCCAGCACCCCCCGGCAAACGGCTCGGTCATAAAACTCCCGGCCATAATGACCTTCAGAGAAAAATTTTATTTCGCGGTCGAAATCGCCGCGATTTGACCTCAAAAGAGCTATCTGCTCCTCAGGGCTCTTATTGATCAGAGAAAAGAAAGTAGGGTGAACGGAAACCGGCACCCCTAAGCGCGCGCTTTTATTAAGCACGCGCGGCCAAACACGAAAATACAGATCCCTCCAATCCTTTTCGCGCAGCTTAAAGATCTCAATATCATTCTTGTTGTTTGAGCTGATATGCACGAAAGAGAGTTTATCGGCCTTAAGAATAGCTGCCAGATCGACCAGGCGTTCAAGATTCCGATAATTTTGCCGCACCACAACCGCGTTAATATAAAACCTGGTTTGAACCGGGGCCTTTTGCCGTATCTTACGGGCAAGATCGATATTTCTGTTAAAAGAGGTATTGTCTCCGCGCAGGTAGTTATGGATTTTACTATCAGCAGAATCTATTGATAGATAAAAATCATCCACATGTTCGAAAAGATCGTCCGTCTCAAGCAAGCCATCGCCCCAGAGAGCGTTGGTTTTTAATCCTACCCGCAATCCGAGATCTTTTGCGGCTTTTACCAGGACCGGCAGGTCCGGCCGGAGTGTCGGCTCCTGCCCATGGAATCGGACATGATTGGCGCCGAATTCCTTGAGGTCCTTAAGCATATCCAGAGCCTGGACAGTAGAAAAACTGCTTTGGCGCGGATTCTTCCAGTTATCGCACACAAGGCAATGGCTATTGCAGCCGCTTGTCAAATGCAGATCAGCCCTGAACTGGAGCGGGCGCCTTCCATCCAGCATCTGGGCAATCGCGCGCACGTGTTTCGGCGCCAGGATCCGGCCATAGACAGATTCTGTCTGCGCGGCTGTTTTTTCCGCATCAAAATGCTCCCTGACGGAATAATGCGCCCGCAGGCACATCTCCCGGGTCCCGGATTCATCCGCTATCAACCTTTCCACCGCCGCCACAGCCTGAACAGGTGAATTTTCATCGACCAGGACTCCCGATAACCCGTCATGTATTAATTCCGGGATGCCGCTGTGGCGGGTTGATATAACCGGCATACCTGAACACATTGCTTCCTTTAAAACATTTGGTATCCCCTCCCTGTCTCCGTCCCGCGCGGTTTTGGAAGCCAGGAAAAAAACTGTATGTTTGTATAATTCTTTTATGAAACTCGCGTGAGGCATGACGCCACGCACGATAACATTATTCTTCAAGCCCATCCGGCTGATCAATAACTTGAGCTTTTCCTGTTCGGGCCCTTCACCGATGATGGTCATCCGGGCCGAAGGCATAATTTTGTAAAGTTCCGAGAGAAAAAATATCGCATCCTCAAAACCCTTTTTCTCGACAAGACGGCCAGCCGAAAGGATGCGCAGATGCCCAACGTCAAGCCTTCGGAACCGAAAAATTATCTTTGAGACATCAATACC
>JAUYEC010000042.1 GCA_030691585.1 Candidatus Omnitrophota bacterium | reverse complement strand
TGGACAAGCGGCTGCCCATATCCTGTTTTAGCCGCGGGGACCTGATCGATGAGGAAAGGATCAAGACTTTTTCCGCAGCCGGAGGCAGGATCGTGCGCATCGGCGTTGAGGCCGGCAACTATCACATCAGGAAGGATATCTACGATAAGGATATCACCAATGAGCAGTTTATTAAAGGGGTCGCTGTCTGTAAGAAATACGGGCTTGCCATAACCGGCTATTATATCCTTGGCGGGCCGGGAGAAAATAAGTCCACCCTGCAGGATACTTTTAATTTTGCCAAACTTCTTGATGTGCACCGCCCGGTATTTTTTATTTACCAGCCCCTGCCTAAGACCGGGGCCAGGGAGAAATTGATAGAATTGGGCGGCGAGGTCGAGTCGGACCGGATGGATAATATTGACTGTCTGCACCATGCCTCGGCCATACGCACCAAGGAGCTTAAGCCCTCAATGGTCATGTTTTTTCAGTATAAATGTTTTGTTTATTTTATCGGTAAGCGGGTCCTGCGGCTTTTGGGCAGGCAGAAGCTGTCGTTTTTTAAGAATTTTATCGTTTATTTCCTGCGCGCGCGCAGGAACCACGTGCCGTTGTGGTACACCGCGGCGTATTTCCTGATCTGCTGCGAGGAGAACGCCCATGGATAAGTTAAAAATAGTTGTTTTGGGAGCCGGGCCCGCGGGACTTTCTTGCGCCTGGAAGCTGGCGGAGGCCGGGTACGAAGTTGTGGTCCTTGAGAAAGAGGACCAGGTCGGCGGCATCTGTCGCACCATCCGGCGCGGCGATTACCTTTTTGACCTCGGCGGCCACAGGTTTATCACTAAGGATGAAGAGCTCGGCCGGGTCATACAGGAGCTCATGGCTGATGAGTTACTTACGACGCCCAGAAAAAGCGTGATCCGGCTCAGGGGTAAATATTTTCAATACCCGTTGGAATTAAAGAACCTGTTTTTTAATATGGACAAGTTGTTTCTAATTGAATCCATGTGCGACTATATATATTCGGTGGTTTCCAAAAGGCTCCTTAATAAACAGGACGCGAGTTTTGAAGACTGGGTGGTCAACAGGTTCGGCAGGGCCTTGTATAATGTATATTTTGGTGTCTATACCGAGAAATTATGGGGTATTTCACCCAAGCAGATATCCGCGGACTGGGCGGCGCAGAGGATTTCTCTATTAAACCTTTGGGATGTGCTAACGCGCCTTGCCGGTAAAGAAAGCAACAGGCCCAAGACTTACGCCCTGGAATTTGCATACCCCAAGGCCGGCATAGGCAGGATTTCCGATAGGATGCGGGAGGAGATAGAAAAAAACGGCGGCAAGATCATACTGGGCGCTAAGGTAAATAAAATATTCCTGGATGACGTCAAAATTAAAAAAGTAGGTTACCAGCACGGCGGCGAACTTAAGGATATTTCCGCGGACTGGATCGTCTCAAGCATTCCCATAAATGAGTTTATCGGCTCTATGGACCCTGCGCCACGGCCCGAATACGCCCAGGCGGCTAAGGCTATGCGTTTTCGCGCCGTGCGTTTCCTGAACTTGATCGTTGACGCCGAAGAGGTCACCGATAATACCTGGATGTATATCCCGGAAAAGTCATTTTTATTCTTCAGGATCCAGGAGCCTAAGAATTGGAGCAGGGCCTCGGCACCCGCCGGAAAAACATCTCTTATCCTCGAGATCGCCTGTAACCCGGGCGACGAAATTGCCACTGCCCCCGAGGAGATCATATTTGATCGCTGCAAAAAGGACCTGGATAAGCTCGGGCTTTTTGATACTTCTAAGATCCGGGAATATTTTACCACTTACGTGGAGCACGGTTACCCGATCTATGACTTAACATATAAAGACAAAGTCGCCGGCGCCACCAGGTTATTAAAAAGCATCAGCAATCTTGTCCCCATAGGCAGGCAGGGCCTTTTCCGCTATAACAACATGGACCATTCCATTAAGATGGGGTTTCTTGCCGCCGAGCATATCCTCCACGGCGGCATGGAAACCAGGATCTTCAGTATCGCCTCGGAATCAGTCGCTTTTGAAATAGAAAAAAATCTGGAAAAACGCATTTAAGATGAACCTCATGACGAAATTGTCTTTTATCAAAGGGCTCATTACCAAGCGCGCGCCTATATATGTGCAGCTTGCGGTAAGCAAGAACTGTAATCTGCGCTGCTTGATGTGTAAGGCGGTGGAGTCCAGAAAAGATGAAAGCGAATTGAGTCTTGAGCAGATCGGCAAACTGGCAAAGGTGCTAAGGTCAATGGGTGTCGGCATAATTGTGCTTACCGGCGGTGAACCGTTAATGCGCAAGGACTTGCCGGATGTGGTCCGGCAGTTTAGTTTGCTTGGCCTTGAGGTGCGCCTGCAGACCAACGGCCTCCTGGCTACCGAAGAAAAGATAGAATCCCTGCTTGAGGCGGGCGTGCGCGAAGTGACCCTGTCATTAGACACGCTGGATGCCAAAAAACAAGACGTGATCAATAATCAGGACGGCTCTTGGGATAAAACCATTAAGGCACTGGCGTTGTTTTCCCGGATTTTGCCCAAAAAAGGGAACATGACCGGGGTCAATACCGTAGTCTCCAGGTTAAATATTAGCGAGATTCCGGGGATCATAAAGTTTGTCAGCGCTCTTGGATTTTACAGCTCGCTTATTCCGGTGCATCTAACCCAGGAGGGCAGCGCGGATTTTATCGTCCGCGCGGAGGGCGATGAATTCAGGTTTAAGAAAGAGGACCACGCCCTTATCGATACCGTCTATAATGAAATTATCAAGATGAAAAGGCAGGGTTACAATGTGCACAATTCCACGCGTTTTCTAAAATTAAGCCCTGTTTTTTTGAAATACGGCCGGGTCAATTGGGCCTGCGACAGCCCGAACCTGTATTTTTCCATCAGCCCGCAGGGATATTTCCTGCCTTGCGTGGATCTTAAAGGGCAAAAGTCCATGCTGGATGATGATTTTCTTGAAGTATTTAATTCGGCGGAGTTCAGGCAAAGCGTGCGCCAACAAGTGACAACCTGTTCCGGATGTTTTTACGCCTGTTATCCTGAAGTAAGTTTTTTCTGCCGCAATCCCCTGACTACCCTGGAAAGAATAATCCAGGGGTACAGGATATCGCGGACGGAACGCAAACCGGTCAGTTACGAAGAATCATTGGAATTGGCACAGAAAATAAAAGAAGGATCATAATTTGTAGGGGCGGGTTTCAAACCCGCCCCTACGTTATTTACATGAAAATAATTCTTACGCGTCCAAATTATCATACTCATCTTATCACTCCGCCTCTGGGCCTGGGGTATCTTTCTTCTTACCTGAAAAAATTCGGGCACGATGTATTAATCATTGATGGTTTAAATCTTTCTTTAAAAAATGAAGAAATAGCGCGGATGTCTGCCGGCGCCGGGCTAACCGGTGTGCAGATACTTAGTGATTTTTACCTGGAAGGAGCGGACCTGATCAAAAAATTAAAGCAATCCGGCCTGCGTGTAGTTGTGGGTGGGGCACATGCATCCTGCTTGCCGCAGCAAACCCTCCAGGAAACCGGGGCAGATTACGCGGTGATAGGAGAGGGGGAAGTCACACTGCTGGAGTTAGCCAGATCTCTTGAAGACAATAAACCAGTCCGGGATATAGAAGGGTTACTTTGTGCAGGAGAAGAGAGTTTTAAGAAAAGAGCATTCATTCAGGACTTGGACAGCCTGCCTTTTCCGGATTGGCGCCAGATCGACCCTAGAGTTTGTAAGCGCGCTCCGCACGGAGCGGTAATAAAAAATTTTCCCGTGGCCCCGGTTACTACCAGCCGCGGCTGCCCCTATTCATGTAAATTCTGCGCCAGCCCCATGCTTTGGAATAAAACCATCCGTTTCCGCTCCGCGGAAAACGTGGTCGATGAGATAGAATACCTGGTCAAGGATTTCGGTGTGCGCGAGATCCATTTTGAAGACGATAACCTGACCTTAAAAAGGGAACATATTGAAAGGATCTGCGGGCTGATCCTGCACAGGAAATTAAAGATCAGCTGGGCCACCCCCAATGGCGTGCGCGCCGACACACTTACGCAGGATTTAGTCAGGCTGATGAGGACAAGCGGCTGTTATTTTATCGTCTTCGGCATAGAATCCGGAAACCAGGAGATCTTGAACAACATCAATAAAAAAACCGACCTGGCGGCGATTGAAAGAGCGGTAAGGATCTCCCGCGCCGAGGGCCTGATCACTCAGGGATTTTTTATTTTCGGCCTGCCGGGTGAAACAGAGAAGACCATCCAGGAAACCATTGATTTTGCCAAACGCATACCGCTTGACCGCGCGCAATTTCTGATGCTGGATGTGATGCCCGGTACTCAATTGTGGGATGAATTAAACGGGGCCACGAGCGTTGATTGGAGCAGGCGCAGTTACCAGCAGGTGACCTGGGTCCCGCCTACGGTCAATAGAGATGTTTTAGAAAAAGCCCCGGCGCGGGCGTTCAGGAGTTTTTTCCTGCGGCCGCGGCAGTGTTTTCAATTTTTGAGATTTATCAAACCGTACCAGATACCATTTTTGTTCAGAAGGTTCAAAGATTTCAGGCTCTTGTCCGTAAAATGAAAATCCTTTTAATTAATCCACCCTACAGCGGAAATATCAATACCTGGACGCCGGAGAGCACCAATCGCGCCATCGGCGCGCAGCCGCCTTTGGCCCTGGCGTATCTTGCCGCTGTTTTGCGCGGAGCAGGTTTTGAGGTGGAG
>JAUYEC010000040.1 GCA_030691585.1 Candidatus Omnitrophota bacterium | reverse complement strand
GCGTCCGAAATATTTATCATTCTCGATAAAATATACTTTTATATTTTTTCCGATCACCGCGTACGAAATACCTTCTTTTAGTCTACGAACGACGAACGACCCCTCGACTACGCTCGGGGCAAGCGAACGACGAACGACTTCATAGCCTGGCATGATCACGATCACTTCCTGCCCGGCATCTTCTAATGCCAAAGGCAGGGCGCCGGCTACGTCGGCAAGGCCGCCGGTCTTGGCAAAAGGCACTACTTCACTGGCGCAAAAAGCCGCTTTCATTTGTATTCCTCCATCTCCAGCCAGTTCCTTCCGCTTTTGATATCCACTCTTACCGGCACTTTCAATTCCAGGACATTCTCCATACTCTGGCGGGCAAGTGCTGCCACCTGCTTCAATTCTTCCAGCGGCAGGTCAAAGACCAATTCATCATGGACCTGCAGCACCATTTTGGCGCGCAGAGACTTATCTTTAAGCAGGCCGTGTATTTGGATCATCGCCATTTTAATAAGGTCAGCCGCTGTCCCCTGGATGGGCGTATTCACCGCCTGGCGCTCGGCAAATTGCCTTAACCCCTGATTCTTATTATTTATTTCCGGAATATAGCGCCTCCTGCCCAGAAGCGTGGCCACAAACCCGTCTTTTTGCGCTTTATTTATCTCCCGCTCTATATATTCCTTTACCCGCGGGTATCTGGCAAAATAGGCATCAATGAAGATCTGCGCCTCATCAAGAGGAATACCGAGGTCACGGCTGAGGCCATAAGAAGTCTGGCCATAGATGATGCCGAAATTCACCCGCTTGGCGGTCTGGCGCATCAGATCATCAACATCCTTCTCTGCAATGCCGTAGATCAGGCCGGCTGTGGCCCTATGGATATCCTCGCCGGATTTAAATGCCGATATTAAAGCTTCATCTGCGGATAGATGCGCCAGTATCCTTAATTCTACCTGCGAATAATCGCAGGAAAGAAGCCGGTAATCAGCGCTTGAGGCAATAATAGCGCGGCGGATATTCCTGCCGATATCGGTCTTTACCGGGATATTCTGCAAGTTAGGATTACTTGAACTGAGCCGTCCGGTTTCAGTGGCGGTCTGGTTAAAACAGGTATGCAGACGGCCTGTTGATTCATCCACCAGCGCCGGCAAGGCATCTATGTAAGTATTCTTGAGCTTGGTCAGCTGGCGGTATTCCAATAAGAGCGCCGGTAGTCTGTGTTTATCTGCCAGGCCCCTGAGCACTTCTTCATCGGTAGAGGGCCCGGTCTTGCTCCTTCTGCCGACGGGCAACTTTAATTTTACAAACAGGATCTCCCTGAGCTGTTTGGGAGAATTGATATTGAACTGCTCCCCGCTTGCCTCATAGATTGCGTCAATGAGTTTGACCAGTCTTTTTTCAATATCCCGGGAAAGTTCACGCAGCGCTTCAAGATCCAGCTTTACTCCCACCTGTTCCATCTCGGCCAAAACCTCGGCCAGCGGCATCTCAAGTGTCGAGAATAAAACTTCGAGCTTCTTCTCGCGCAACTGGCGCTCCAGCACAGGCTTAAGTTCCAGGATCAAAGACAGGGCCCTGCCGCCGCTTATGGCTGCGCCTACCTGGCGGTCAAGATAATCCAGGGTAATATCCGTCAGGGTGTAATCGGACTTTGCCGGGTTAACCAGGTGGGCGGCGATCATCACGTCAAAATAAAAACCCCCCAGGGCAATACCTTCGCGGGCCAGTGAACCCGCGGCCTTCTTAAGGTCATAACCGGTTTTTTTTAGCGCCGGCTCGGCCAGCATCGACTTTAAGTTTTTTCCCGGACGCGCGACAGAAAAAATCTTATCCCCAACGCTGAAAACAAGCTCATCGGCCTTGGCGCCATAGATTGCCAATTCTCCGGCGGATTTTATCAATGCCTTTAGCGCATCGTCATCGACTGCCTGCAAGACGATTTCATCCGTCTCTTTCTCAACCTGTGCCACCGTCTTCAACAGGTTCTTAAATTCCAGCTGCTTGAATATCTTGAATAACTCGGCGGTATCCGCAGAACCTACGGCCAATTTATCCGGCTCAATATCCAGGTCCACGTTACTGTCCAGCACCGCCAGCTCGCGGCTTAACCTGATAATATCCGCGCTTTCAGAAACGATCTTCTTTGTTTTTTCCTGTTTTATATTTTGCGCCTGGCGCAGAAGCTCTTCCACCGAGCCGAAGGTGCGGATCAATTCCACGGCAGTCTTCTCCCCTATGCCGCGGGCGCCGGGGATATTATCGGTATCATCGCCCATCAGAGCGATAATATCGGTAATCTTATCGGGACCGACGCCAAAACGCTCCGTGACTTTTTTTTCGTCATACAATATATCCTCTTCTTTGTGCGGACTCAACACGCTGATGCCGTCACTGACCAACTGCAGGATATCCTTGTCGGAGCTTACGATTACAACCGGTATTCCCTTGGCCTTGGCTTTGACGGCCAGAGTCGCGATAACATCATCAGCTTCAAACCCTGCCTTCTCGCAGATAGTGATGCCGTAGGCAGAAATAATTTTCTTAATCAAGGGTATTTGGCTGACCAGGCCGTCGGGCATAGGCGGCCTGTTGATCTTATACTCCGCGAATTTCTTCTGCCTGAAGGTCTGCCGGGATACGTCAAAACAAACGCCCAGGTAGTCCGGTTTTTTCTCTTTAAGGATCTTGTTCAAAATATTCAGGAAACCGTAAATTGCCCCTGTAGGCTGGCCGTATGAAGTTGAGAGCGCGCGCACGGCGTAAAACGCCCGATAGCAAAAAGCATTAGCGTCAATTAAATAAAGAGTCTTTACAGGCATTGATTATATTTGCGGCTATAGCGTAGGCCTGCTATGCAACCTTAGCATCTCCACAATCTGTTTATGGGGTAAATTGGAAACATTGATTTATGGCAGGGAACAACGAGATTTTGCGGTTTTATCGCGACAATGCCCTATGTTGAACCTGTTCTACGAATTCTTCTATTTCGTCGTTTGTGGGATCTAACTGCTGAGCGTCAATAGCTGTCTTAAATGCGGTGACGTCGTCTCCTTTATTATAGAGTGCCCTGGCTTTGGACATATACTCCCTGGCCTGAGCAGCGTCATCTTTTTTAAGCAGCGCCTTATCATTCAAAACCGTCGCCAGCAGCTCAATGGTTTCTTTTTCCTTATTGTCTTCTACCGGCCTGTCGGAGAGCACCGTCTCTATATCGTTGTAACGCCGCTGGGCTTTTTGCGTCCAGGGGTCGCCAACTAATCCCATTTCCGCCCTTTTTTGCCAATAGTACGCGGCTTGTCGAAGATCGCGCCGGGATTCA
>JAUYEC010000033.1 GCA_030691585.1 Candidatus Omnitrophota bacterium | reverse complement strand
TGTAGAGACTGTGACCTTTCGGCTACAGGCATCCGGCTACGAGGTCATTTCCGCTTATGACGGCCAGGAAGGCTTAGAAAAGGCGAAAAAAGAAAAGCCCGACTTGATTATATTGGATCTCATGCTTCCCAGGATGGACGGTTACAAAGTTTGCGGCCTGCTCAAAGCTGATTCGAGGTATAGCAAAATCCCCATCATTCTTTTTACCGCCCGCGCGCAGTAATCCGATAAAAAGATGGGAGAGGATGTCGGCGGTGACGCGTATATAACCAAGCCGTTTGATCCTCCAGCCTTGCTTGCCAAAATAAAAGAGCTGCTGAAAGATTAAGATAATCTAACCAGGTTAAAAAGCCATCATTCTAACCCAAGTTAGAACTGCATGAAAAGCAGTTATAGGGGCTTTAGCATGCCTAGCATGTTTTCTCATTGATTTCGCGCGGGCGCTTTGATATAATTGACGGTCCTGTGTAGCTATGTTATACATAGGCAATGAGGATAATCATAGTTGCTTCGAATCCTAAGCGGCGGCAAAATTTCTCGCCATGGAATGGCTCGATATAGAGGACTATCGGAAATTAATGTTTTCCCGACATCAAGGCGCTGCGCAAATTTCCGAAAATTTGTTTTCAAATTTTCTGGAATTTGCTTGCTGATGTCGGGATGAAAATTTGTCATGTGAAAACAACACCAAATTTTCTATCCCGCATAGCTCATCCTCCTTCGTCCGCCACCTTCGGTGGCGAGACTTCGGAGAGATTTCGCTTGCAGGGCTAAGGATTTTAACGACAGCGCCCGCATAGCTCAATTGGCAGAGCAGGACACTCTTAATGAGACCCTGGGCAATTTTCGTAACCCATTGATATTGTTGCAACTGCGTTATTTTGCCGTGAGTTACGTTACAATTCGAGTTGTAGCAATCTGGACGAATCCGTCGCACTCTGGCGATGATATTAGCACAAATTTATCACAAGGCATCGATCGCAGTAGCCGACGTTTTAACGTCGGCTACGTTTGTATGGGGGCATGGAAACATGGCGTTTTTGCGTCCACGTCGCGTCTGGTCCTTCGACTTCGCTCAGGACCAACCCTGAGCCTATCGAAGGATGGCGGGCATGATCAGGGCAGACTATGCTTACGGGTTCTTGGAAAGGGGGTCGGGCTGCGGGTCGGGCGAGGCGCGGGGAGTCAGTGATTGTAGGTTTAAAAAAGCGTGTCCATGTCAATTTATCTGGGTAGCCCTTGTTCGAATAGCTGGTTAGATGCTAATAGTCCATCGGAGAATAGCAAAATTTCGTGCCAAAATCCGCCCTCTTCGAGAAGGCCAAAACAGCCGTTTTTGGGGACATTTTGACTATTTTCACGGATAATTTTCATAACAAACTTGTTATATTTCATTACAAAGCGTATAGGGGACCTGTGAAAAATATTTATTGCTATATTACTTCCGTCGTTTTTAATATTATGATTTGTTTGATATCCGCCTCTTGCGTAGATAGCAGCATGGTTTACGGCGATGGCTTGCCACTCAGGCCTAAGTTTTACCAGCCGGAATATGAAGTTAAGATCCAGAGAAGCCATGTCACAATGCCCGATGGGGTTAAACTGGCAGTAACATTTTTCAGGCCCGTCGCGAAGCTTCCCAATGAAAAATTTCCGATCGTCATAGAGATGGTTCCTTACCGCAAGGATGATATCTTTTACGGGCGTGATTTTCCTATTTATAAATATCTGGCCGAGCGCGGCATAGCGGGCGCGCGCATAGACGTGCGCGGTACCGGTTCTTCCGGAGGAAGATTCGTGGACAGGGAATATTCCGATGCAGAATTGAACGACCTGGAGTTCTGTATCGCTGAATTTTCCAGACTGCCCTGGTGTAACGGTAAGATAGGGTTACAGGGAAAATCGTGGAGCGCTTTTAACGCGCTCATGATGGCAATGAGGCAGCCCGCGGCACTAAAAGCGATTTTGGTAGTGCACGGCAGCGAAGATTTATATGCTAACGACGTGCATAATATTGACGGCATCCTGCATATAGATCTTTTTACCATGGAAGTCGAAACAGAGAACATCATGCCGGCTTGGCCGGATTACGCTATTGACAAGGAATATCTAAGGGATCGTTTTGATCAGAAGCCCTGGATCTTTAATTATCTAAGACACCAGCGCGACGGGAAATTTTGGAGGGACGGGAGGTCTTTATTTACAGCTTATGACAAGGTGAATATCCCTGTTTATACCATAGGTGGGCTATTAGACGGTTACAGGGATTATGTGATCTCGATACTTGATAATGTGGGAGGCACCGTTAAGGCGGAGATTGGCCCCTGGAATCACGACTGGCCCAACGGAGGATCGCCGGGTCCTAATTATAACGGCTGGCAGACAGCGGTGCGATGGTGGAAGCAATGGTTATGTGGTGAAGAAACAGGTATTTTAAATGAACCCAAATTTACCATTTTTGTCCGCGATACGGTACCTGCGAGGGATGATTATGTTGTTACGCCGGGAGAATTCCGCAGTTTTGATAATTGGCCCTTGCCTGACCAGAGCCCGCAAGTATTTTATTTTGCGGGAGCAGGATCTCTTGTCGAGACCCCTCAAAAACCACAAGAATTTAATATGAAATATTCTCCTGCAGCGGGCGCAAAAGTGGGCACCTGGTGGGGAGAGCGTACGCCCGATATGCGAAATAAAATGGAGGGGGCGATTATTTTTGATTCGGTTCCCCTGGAAAAGGAGAAGATTCTGATCGGCCAGCCAAAAGCCCTGTTAAAAGTAGCTTCGGATGCGCCGCTTGCCAATTGGGTGGTACTGCTTGAGGATGTTCACCCTGACGGTTCGGTTACTTTTGTGACAGGCGCGGCTGTCAGCGGAGCGCAGAGAAAATCGCGCACAGATCCTTCTTTTATCCCGCCCAATACATTTTTTGATCTGGACGTAAAACTGCATTTTACAACTTATACTTTTGCGCCGGGCCATAAAGTCCGCGTAGTTATATCTAACTCTTTGTTTCCGATGCTTTGGCCAACCCCATATCTTATGAATACCCGCCTCGCGGGAGGTAGCGACGTATCACGCATCATCTTGCCGTTTGTTTCTTCTTTGGGGAAGCCATCCGATTTCTTGCTTAAACCTGCCGACCTATCGAGTCCGAAAGATCTTCGTGAGATAGGCGGGCATGTCGGGGACCCGCCGCTTCCGTCCATAAAAAAGGAGAAAGGCTGGGTCATAACGCACCAGGAAGAAGGAACCTCCTGGGCGGTCGGAGAAAATAAATATGTGGAGCACGAATCGATCAGTTATCGTGTGAATGAACTTAACCCTGCCATGGCAGGATTCTCCGGCAAAGGCGATATGTCTATTGAAATGCCGGGCAGAAAGATAGAGATTTTTGCCACTATCGATATTGAATCCGATATGAAGTATTTCAATGTACGCGTGACGCGCAAGATCCTGGAGAACGGGAAGCTAAGGGCCCAGAAGCAATGGAAGGAAAAAATTAAACGTGATTTTCAATAAATAACATGCAATTACATATCAAAAAGATCTTATTTATATCGGTAATTTTTCTTCATGTCTTCTTA
The DNA here is from genome assembly GCA_030691585.1 of Candidatus Omnitrophota bacterium. Lineage (GTDB taxonomy): Bacteria > Omnitrophota > Gorgyraeia > Gygaellales > Profunditerraquicolaceae > JAUYEC01. Next base: position 262 of record JAUYEC010000033.1, on the reverse strand, counting down.
TGTTTTGCCCATTGCGCGGCAAGTGCCGCCGAAAATTCACAAGCCGTGCGTGCGCCCCGCGATCCGTCAAAGGGGTGGATTGAGCCTAGTCGCCCGACTACAGTAGGTAAATCCATTCTCTCTATGGGAAACGAGGTGTTCCCGACAGGGAAAAGACTTCCAGGGGATAAAGAACTGCAAGCGTATGCGGGAAAAAAATTTACGCTGGCAGATTGCGTAGACATAGCTTTGCAGAACAGTCCCGTTACTCGAAGCGCCTGGC
>JAUYEC010000091.1 GCA_030691585.1 Candidatus Omnitrophota bacterium | reverse complement strand
GCTGTTAGCCAGCGTGAAAAAAAGTCGCTGTCCCCTATTTGAAAGGGTCATATCATGGCAGGAAAGAAGATCGGTGAATTGCTGGTCATCAAGAAGATCATTACCCAGGCCCAGCTGGATGAAGTGCTTGCCGAGCAGCTTAAGAGCGGCGGGTTCCTCGCCGAAATAATCGCTTCCAAGGGTTTTGCCGAGGAGGACAAGGCAGCCCGCGCATTAGGCGAAGAGTCCGGGGTCGCCTATATCGACCTTACCGATTATAGCCCGGACCCGGGGATAGTAAAACAACTGCCGCAGGATGTTGCCGTCAAGCTGGCCGCGGTCCCACTTTTTAAAGCCGCCAGCGGTATTACCGTGGCTATGGCTGATCCGCAAAACACCGCCGCGGTGGAGCAGCTGCAAAAATTCCTTAAGAGCAATATCCGGCCGGTTTTCGGCTCGCCTTCAAAGATCAAAAAGATTATCGCAAGCGAGTTTGGCACGGCGGGCGGCGCGGCCGCTAAAAAAACCGAAACGGCGGCGGAATACTATTCTAATCTTAAGAGTGCGCAGGCCCCCGGCGATGACGGCGATCAAGCGCAGGGAAAAGGTGGCGAGGGAGAGTCGGATTCGTTAAAGGTCGCCAGCCTTGCTCCGGTTGTAAATATCGTTGACAGCCTGGTAAAACAGGCCGTGGAGATCGGCGCCAGCGATATCCACCTGGAGCCGCAGGCAGATCATTTTTACTGCCGTTACCGCATAGACGGAGTTATGCGCGATATGCCGGCCTTGCCGAAGAAATACGAGGCAGGCATCATCTCGCGCGTCAAGATCATGTCCAATATGGATATCGCGGAAAAACGCCTGCCGCAGGACGGCCGCATTCAGACTACGGTCAACGGTAAGAACATTGACTTGCGTATTTCGACTTTTCCGACGATAAACGGGGAAAACCTGGTCTTGAGGATCCTTGACCGCAGCCGTTCAGTAATACGCCTGACCGACCTGGGGATGGATGAGGTGACCCGCACTACATTTGACCAGATGATCCACAGACCCCATGGCATAATCCTTATTACCGGGCCCACCGGTTCGGGAAAGACCACCACGCTTTACGCCGTACTTTCTACCATTAATAGTGTGGAAAAGAATATTCTTACCATGGAAGACCCGGTGGAATATGAAATAGACCGGGTGCGCCAGTCGCAGGTCAATGTCAAGGCAGGCGTCACTTTTGCCGCCGGACTGCGTTCCATGCTCCGCCAGGACCCGGATGTTATAATGATCGGTGAAATCCGTGATTTTGAAACCGCCGAGATCGCCATTCACGCCGCACTCACAGGCCACTTGGTATTTTCCACTCTGCATACCAATGACGCGGTTTCCGCCACGACGCGCCTGATCGATATGGGGGTTGAGCCGTTTTTGATCTCCTCGTCGCTGATCTGCGCTGTAGCACAGCGTTTAGTCAGGGTCCTTTGCCCCGAATGTAAAGAGGCGTATGAGCCGCCAAAAGAGCTGATAGAACAGCTTAAGATGAAGTTTGCCCCGGGTATCAAATTCTTTCGTGAAAAGGGCTGCCCGGTCTGCCGGCAAACCGGCTATACCGGAAGGATCGGTATTTACGAGCTTTTTATTCCCGATGAAGAAACCAAGAACCTTATTGACAAGAAAGTAACTGTCGGGGAGATCCGCGCCGCCGCGGTCGCAAAAGGCATGAAGACCATGCGCGATGACGCCCTGGAGAAATTGTCCGCCGGCATCACCAGCCTTTCCGAGATCCTGCGTGCTACCATGGAAGCGTAGTCTTGACAAATTCTATAATTAGGGGACGTTCCCCCAGGTACCACCCTTAGATTATGGGGACAGGCATTTTTTCTAAAAGAAAAAATAAATGCCTGTCCCCAATACTGGAAGAGGAGAAAAAAGATGAAAAAAGCGATTTTATTGACGATCGGTTTAATATCTATTTCCGCGATCTGTTTTGCCGAAGAAAAAGCCGCTCCCAGACCAGAAACAGTTAAATCATCGCAAGAGCAGCCTGTTGTGGTTAAAGAGCTCGTCCCGGTCAAACTCGCGGCCAAAGAAGAAAAAGCGGTATCAGTTAAAGACGTGATTAAAGAAGACAAAGTGGTGCCGGTTAAGGCTGTTGTAAAAGAAAAAGCCGCAACGGAAAAACCCGAAGACAGGTCTTTTTCCGGAAAGGTGATGTCGGTAATGGCCGGCAATACCGCGGCAGGTATTCAGTCGCAGTTGGTGGTTATAAATGACAGCGGTCAAATGATGGCATTTATAGATGAACCCGGGTCATCTATTATTGCCGTCAACGCAAAAGCGCTTAATGTAGACGATGAGGTTTCTATAGAATATACATATTATCCGGGCAAAGGTCAAAAAATTAAATCCATCAAGCGGAAGTAAAGAATTTGACAAATTCCCTATATACTATATAATTGGGGGACGTTCCCCCAGGTACCACCCTTGAAATTAGAAATTAGGGACAGCCACCTATTTTTTAGGTTGCTGATGATTTACAAAAAAATAGGTGGCTGTCCCTAATTTATTTACAGGAGATATTTTATGTCCAAACTTACACTTAATGATCTAGACCTGAAAGATAAGCGTGTCCTGGTGCGTGCGGATTTTAACGTGCCGCAGGACGCCGAGCTAAACATCACCGACGACACGCGCGTCCGCGCGACCCTGCCGACACTCAAGTTTATTTTGCAAAACGGCGCCAAAAAGATTATTTTGATCAGCCACTTGGGACGGCCGGACGGCAAGGTAGCCCCAAAATACAGCTTAGCGCCGGTAGCCAGGAGACTGCAGGAATTAATGGGCGTGCCGGTTAAATTTGTAAGCGATTGCGTGGGTGATGCGCTAAATAAGGATATTGCCTCTTGCGCCGAGCAGGTCGTGTTACTGGAAAACCTGCGATTTCATGCAGAAGAAGAAGCCAATGATCCCGGATTCGCCAAAGAGCTGGCTTCTTTAGCGGATGTTTTCGTTAACGACGCCTTTGGCACGGCTCACCGCGCGCATGCATCTACTGAAGGCGTTGCGTATTATCTGCGTTCTGCTGCCGGGCTCCTGTTGGAGAAAGAAATCAAATATTTGGGCGATGCCGTGGCAAAACCCGCGCGCCCATTTGTCGTGGTTTTAGGAGGCGCTAAAGTTTCGGATAAAATAGGTGTGATTGAAAACCTTTTGCCCAAGTGTGACGGGCTTGTAATCGGCGGCGGGATGTGCTATACCTTTTTGAAAGCTCAAGGTAAACAGATCGGCAAGTCAAAATTGGAAGCTGATAAGGTGGAATTAGCCGCGTCTTTATTGGATAAGGCTAAGATTGCAAACAAATTTATCTTGCTTCCGGTTGACCACCTGGTTGTAGATAATATCGCTGTCGATGCCAAAACCGAAATCGTTGGAGAGAATATTCCCGATAGCAAGATCGCCGTGGATATCGGGCCCAAGACTATCGCGTTATTTTGTGAAAAATTAAAGACGGCCAAGACCGTGGTCTGGAACGGGCCGATGGGTATTTTTGAAATGGAACCTTTTGCCAAGGGCACGCGCGCGATAGCTGAATGTATTGCTTCATCTGGATGCACTTCGATTATCGGCGGCGGGGATAGCGCCGCGGCTGTGGCAAAATTCAAGCTGGATGATAAAATGACGCACATTTCCACCGGCGGAGGTGCCAGCCTTGAATTCCTGGAAGGTAAGATTCTGCCCGGCATCGCGGCCTTAACAGAAAAATAGAAAAATAGGGGACAGCGACTTTTTTCCCCGTCGCTGTTAGCCAGCGTGAAAAAAAGTCG
>JAUYEC010000026.1 GCA_030691585.1 Candidatus Omnitrophota bacterium | reverse complement strand
GCGGCAAGATTCTCCCGGATATGCCAGCCGATGGCCTCGCCTTCGCGGTCAGGGTCGGTGGCGATGTAAATATGCTCCTTTCCTTTTGCTTCCTTTTTCAAATCTTCTAGTATTTTGCGCTGGCGCGGGATGACCGTATATTCCGGGGCAAAATCATGCTCAATGTCCACACCCAGCTTTTTCTGCGGCAGGTCTATAATATGGCCCATGGAAGAAATCACGGTAAATTTTTCTCCCAATATCTTACCGATGGTCTTGGCCTTGGTCGGCGATTCCACAATCACTAAACTTTTTGCCTTCATCTTATCCTTTCAAATTATTACAATATGGTTTTTTGTCTTGTAGGGACAGCATAATATGCTGTCCCTACATTTTACTTTTAACGGGCAACAAACTGATTTCCCGGCACCTGGCGCACCAGTTTCTTGATCTGCAACCTAAGAAGTATACCTGATAACCTCGGAATATCAAAATTTGTTTTCTCAACCATCTCATCCAGGCAAACCGGTTCGTCGCGCAGCAAACTTTTAACCTGCTCTTCTTCGCCGGCAACACAGGCCGCTTCATCTGCGGATCTCAGATCAGGTTGCGTTTTTCTTCCGCCTGACACAAATGGAATTTGTTCTTTCTGGCCTGATTCCAATTGGTTAGTTTTAAATTCCGCTATTTTAGAGATTAAAATCGGTTCCAGCTCTTCGATTATATCATCCGCGCTCTCCACCAGCTTCGCGCCTTCTCTTAAGAGTTGATTTGTGCCTTTACTTACAAAACTATCGGCATGGCCGGGGACACTAAAGACTTCGCGGCCCTGATCATTGGCATGGGTTACGGTGATCAATGCCCCGCTTTTATGCGGAGCTTCAATTACTACCACCCCCAGCGATAAACCGCTGATTATCCTGTTTCTCATCGGAAAATTTCCTTTTTCCGGTTCGGTGCGTAAAGGAAATTCCGAGATCAATGCGCCATGTCCTGTGATCTCATCAAAAAGCTTCTTATTGTCCGGCGGATAAGTAATATCCAGGCCGCATCCTAACACTGCCAGCGTGCGGCCTTTTGCTTTTAAAGCAGCTCGATGGCTAAAGGTATCTATGCCGCGCGCGCCGCCGCTTACAACAGTAAAACCTTTTTCCGCTAATTGCCTGCTTAATTTTTCAGACATAGTCCTGCCATAGAAAGAAGCTAAGCGCGTCCCAACAATAGCAATAGAAAAATAATCCTGGGGCAGAATTTCGCCTTTTACAAATAAAACCAGGGGCGGGTCATATATGGCTTTTAAATTGGCAGGGTAAAACTCGCTATTCGATGGAATAAGCCTGACATTATTTTTTTCAATTAATTCAACCTGGCGGTCTAAATCTACTTTTTCCCTGCCTTCAACTATTCTTTTGGCAACTCCCCAACCCACGTTCTCTACTTCTGCTATATCGCCTAAAGAAGCTTCTAATATAGCTTTTGGGGTCTTAAATTTTTCTAAAAGGCTTTTCCCCCGCCTTGAACCGATCTCAGGTGTCAGAACTAAACGCAACCAGTCTATTAACTCTTGGCTTAACATAAATTTAATAAAAATCTACCTGTAGACCTAAGTCTTTATTTCCAAGTGCTAGGGCGAATTAACTTAATCCCGCCATCTATTGTTATTTCATCTTCAAATTGACTAGTGGCCAGATGCTTTTCTTTCAACTTCATGTAGAAATCCACAATTTGTTTTAACTCTTCAGCCCGCCTGCCTATCGGAATCACTAAGCCGATTCGCTTAGCGGGAAAGGTACTTTTTACGGCCTGTATAGCTGGTATTAAATCGCTATCTCCGGAAACGATTACCGCGGTATCCCATAAATCCTGGACAGCTGTTTGGAAGAGCTTGATGGCGATATTAACATCGGTCTGTTTTTCTTCAAAAGTTTTGTATTGTTTATGGCAGATTCTACAGGTTTTGTCAGCGTATCTAAAAGCTCCAAAAACCGCCTCAACTTCCACGGCCTGTAATGCTTTCACATAAGTTTGGTGTTTAACTAACTTAACCTGATCCCACGTAGCATAAGTGGTGAAATAAAACACCTTGTCGATTTTATCCCGCGAGGTCACGAAACAGCAGGCTAGTTTATTAAGGTTAAGCCATTTGTATTTATAATAGAGGGGATTGGAATCTATGGAGTGGTAAAGATTAAAACCGTCTACAAAAAAGGCTATTCTATTCATAGGATAATAAAAAACCCGAACTCACGAGAAGTTCGGGGCCAGCAAGATACGAGATCTCACTGGGATGATGGCATTGTTTATACCACAGAGTTTTGCGCTCGTCAATATTTATCTTCCCACCTAAAGTATACCACATAAATTTACCTGTTTAAAGGACTACTGTTTTACCTATTTCTTACCCACGACCCAACATTGACAAAATCAAACCAATAGCAAACACAACAACCCAAAAAATAATGCGTATTACCCAAGCAAAAAGTAACAAAGGAATACTTACCTCACATTCTAGGATAGCCGGGACAAAAAAACCTATGTTATATGCAAACCCGTTATTAATTGAGTTATAAACATGAATGCTTGCAGGAAACCAAACACTCAACGGCAGTGTAATAAAAGAAATAATGCCGTGCCATAGCCCTTGCCAGAAGCCTCCAAAAGATTCGTTGGGGTAGCTCAAATACGCAAGACATTCCTTTGCGCAAACACAGCCAATTATTCCTAATAACAATATTAAGACAAATAACTTTCGCCTTTGCATATTTTATAACACCTAAGAACACTACAGCTAATTATCAATATTGCCTGCTTCGATAAAAAACTAAAGGAGCGATATAATACGCGCCACAACCTGCTTTACCGACAACTTAGAAGTATCAATGATTTTGTCCGCCCGGGCATAATAGGGCGCGCGCATATTCAGGAGAAGTTTTATCTGTTTTTTAGGATCTTTGACGTTTAAAAGCGGCCGGTCGCAGCAGCTTGCGGTCCGCTTCAAGATAACTTCCGGCTTAGCCGCAAGACAAATGACCTTGCCGGTCGCCTTCATTATTTTGATGTTCTCCGGATCAATGACTATTCCGCCGCCGCAGGCAAAAACAAAATTTTTCTCACGCGAGGCGTCTTTTAATACCTGTTTCTCAAGCTTGCGAAAATATGGCTCGCCTTTTTTGGCAAAAATATCCCTGATCAATGACTTAACCCGCAATTCGATCAAGTCATCAAGGTCGGCAAACTGCCATTTCTTTTTGACGGCCAGTTCCCTGCCGACGGTAGTCTTTCCCGTGCCCATAAACCCGACTAAATAAATATTACTCATATTATTTTATTAGGGACAGCGACTTTTTTTGAAAAAGCCGCTGTCCCCGTTTGTTACTTATTCCTCGTTATAAGCGGATAATACTCTTTCCGCCAGGCTATCACGCGCCTCTTTGGTCAAAGGGTGGAAAGTATCATACCACTTCCCGTCTTTTGCTTTTTCCTGCGGCATCCCCAGGAACAACCCCTTTGGGCCGCTGACCACGCGCAGGCCTTTAATAAGATATTCCCCAATGGAAACATCCACAAAGGCCTTGAGCTTAGTATCGCCCTCGAACCGGTGCAGCCTGACTACTTCTAAAGATCCGTTCATGCTAATCACCTCCTTCTACTATAAGAGACGCAGGAGGAGTGATTTTCTAACATACTTTTTTGAACTTTTTTTATCTTATTCTTTTGAGGTAGTTCTTGTAGGCGGTTTTTATATCCGCAAGGCAATCCTGGCCGAATTTTTCCAGCATGGCATCGGCCAAAATATAGGCACAGACGGATTCGGCTACCACACCGGCAGCCTGTACTACACAGGTATCGCTGCGCTCAACAGCGGCTTTAGCGGATTTTTTGGTCTTGATATTGACTGAATCCAGCGGCTTTATCAAGGTAGCGATCGGCTTCATACAGGCGCGCAGAATAATCTCCTCGCCGTTTGTTACACCGCCCTCAATGCCTCCGGCATTGTTTGTCCGGCGGCTATAACCGCCTGCGGAATAGCAAATAGCATCGTGCACCTGCGAACCGAATTTATCGGCATAGCCGAATCCCAGGCCTATCTCTACGGCTTTGATACCGGGAATGGACATGACCGCTCCACCCAGGCGCCCGCTTAAACGCCGGTCAGGCTGCGCGTAGCTGCCCAGGCCCGCGGGAACCCCTGCCGCGATAACTTCAAAGATACCGCCGACAGTATCCTTATCGCGTATTGCCTCGGATATTCTTTCAACCATTTGCCCCTTGGAACTTTCTCCGCCGATGCAGACAGCTCTGCTGGATAGTTTTATCTTGAACTCCTCCAGAAATATCTTGCAGACAGCGCCTATGGCTACCGTAGCTGCTGTGCTGCGGGCAGAGGCGCGCTCCAGCACATCTCTTATATCATCAAAACCGTATTTGTTCATGCCCGCAAGGTCGGCGTGCCCAGGCCTTGGGCAAAACACACTATGCAATTTTTCTATGCTCTGGTCCTTGTTCCAGATCAAGAGGCCAATGGGGCTGGCCAAGGTCATGTTCTTTCTGAGGCCGGAGATTATCTCCACGCGGTCCGTTTCAATGAGCATGCGCGCGCCACGGCCAAAACCCGCCTGCCTGCGCTTTAATTCCTTATTAATATCTGACGCTTCTCTCTTTAGCCCGGCCGGCATCCCCTCTAAGATAGCCACCAGCGCTTTTCCATGCGACTCACCCGCGGTCAAATATTTCAACATAAGTACCTCCCCCTAGATTACTTCCATAGGCCGCGCTTTTCCTGGCGCGCCTCGGCGTAAAGCTGCGCGAACAAAGCGGCATATTTGATGTTCGGCGGTATTTTCATCAAAGACGCGTAACCCTGTTTTACGATCTCGGCGTTGACGAATGTCCCGTCTTTTAAATAAACATAGGCCAATAATCTCTTATATCTGTCGAATCTCTGCGCGTCAAACTCCAGGCTCACACGCTTGCCCTCAACGAGATTTTTGGTGAATTCATAAGATTGACGGCCCAACTCCTGGATAGCCCTGGGATCCTGGCCGGTGGTGCGTGCATCCCGGTCAAGTTTTGCCGACTCATGCAGCTCAGGCGTGTCTATGCCGATCAAACGCAGCCGTTCGCCGTTTTCCAGGACCAGCGTGTCGCCGTCGACGACCCTGGAAACAAGAATATCATTGTAATCCACGCTCTGGCCAAATGGGATTTTAAAGGCCCAGTTGCCTGTATTCTGGATATCTATCGGATCCTCAGCCAGTGCGACAGAAATAACCGCAAAAAATGAAAACAGGAATAAAAAAATGACCTTCTTCAACTTGTCCCCCTCCTATATATTATGCGCGATCACACCGGCCAGGACCACTATGTCTTCGGTGCAAAATATCGCCTTTATGCTGCGGTCAAAATACATATTGGCGTCCGCGCCGAATTCCTGGTCGGCCCCCCAAACCTTGAGCAAAGCCGGCACGCCCTCAAAGGCCTCCAGGATAATACCTGAATCCCCGGCCTCCGCCTTTTTGCCCGGGATTCTTTCTAAAACCGAAAAAATCTTCTTCGGGTCACTGCCGTATTTTTTAACCACCGGCAAAAGCGCGCGCTTCTGAAATGCCGGGTAATATCCTTCTATATCCGAGAACTCCCGGAAAGTCAGCCACTCGCCTTGCACCGCCGGCAGGCCTTTAAGCGAAGCCGCCAGATAATGCAGGATCAATATCGCTTCCATATCTCCGGCCGGCCGCGGATTAGACAAACACACAACCTGCTTATCCGCTGCTTTTACGCTATACTCATCCGCCAGGAAACGCAGCTTCAGCTCTGCCACAGGAGCCAGCTTGTTCAACTCATCCCAAGCCTTGGCGCGCGCTACATCATAACTCATATTATAACCCGAATATTGCCGGATAGATACGAAAAATTCCGGCACAAAAATCAACGTTAGCCCTATTGTAATCTTTTTTATTAGATAAATCAATAAAATTAGATTATAATACATTTTATGATCTACGACCCGTTCCAACAGGAAGCGATAGACCACATCAACCGCGGACATTCGGTGATCGTCTCCGCCCCGACCGGCGCGGGCAAGACCGCTATTGCCGAGCACGTCATCGACACCTCCCTGGA
>JAUYEC010000190.1 GCA_030691585.1 Candidatus Omnitrophota bacterium | reverse complement strand
AAACTTGAAAAAACAGCTCTCCCCTGTGGCTGCCACCATTCAGAAATATAGCCGGCCGCAACAATCAAGACCAAAGGATAGGCATGAATCAGGTAACGCCGGGAGAAAAACGAGAAAACAAAAAAATAGCCGGCAATCACCGCCCAGATCTGGATTGCCGTGCTGGTCTTTTTTTTCTGCCCCAGGCCAATGACGATCAATACGAGTGTAGCGATAAAAATAACCGGATAACCCAGGACAAATTCCCTGGTGCTCAAAGGAAAAAATTCCGCGCCCAGTTCCAGCCCCCATTTCAGGGCAAAGATCGGGACCAGGATCCCGTTTAAATAAAACACCAGGAAATTGTTGGGAAAATTCGGGTGGACCAAAAATCCCAAAACAAGGCCGAGTGTAACTGCCGCGATCGTCCGCCAGGAAAAATCACGCTCATTAAGAAAGCGCACCCCTTCACACAAGAACGCGAAAAGCAGAAGATACGGCCCGGAAACATGGGATAACGTGTAAACCAGGGTGACGAAAAAAAGCAGGCGGTATCTCTTATGGATCAGCCAGTGCACAAACAACATGGTCAGGATGATCACCAGCGTCATATTCCTGGCCTCAAGGATGGCGTCTAAAAACACCGCCGAGCAAAAAAACATCGCCAGAGACGCTATGACCAAGGGCTTTAACTGGCAATAGCGCCGCAGCATCAGCCAAAAAACAATAAACAGCGCCGAGGCGCACAGGGCCGCGGAAATCTTGGCACCCAGGAATATGTTCGGCAGAAAGGTAAAGGGAATGAGTAAAACGTGGTAGAGAAAGTCTTTATCCGCGAAATGCTGGGCAAAGGAGGAAAATCTGGCCCAGTGGAAATCGTAGCGCATCCCGTAAAGCCTCAAGAATTCAGCCATACGGATATGCAGGTAGCCGTCCGCGCCGAAAAGCGTGGGGATGGAAAATTCGGCGGCAATGATGGCGGCAACGCCCAGGACAAGAGCGGAAATCACCGATATTCTATAGCGCATTAGGCGGGCAAATTATATGTCCCCAACCGGATTCGAACCGGTGTCGAGAGCTTGAAAAGCTCTTGTCCTAGGCCAGACTAGACGATGGGGACGTAACTTTATTCTTCTTCCTCGGCGATAACGGGGGCGACGCAGGAGACATGGTCCTTATCTTGCAATTTAATAAGCCGCACGCCCTGGGCGGACCTGCCGGTCTCGCGAATATCTTTTATAGCGCAGCGCAGGAAAATCCCGTTGTAGGTGATCACCATCAACTCGTCGTTATCGCCGACGGACTTGAGGCTCACTGCCTCGCCGTTTTTATCGGTGCGCTTTATATTAATGATACCTTTGCCGCCGCGGCTTGTAAGGCGATAATCTTCTACGGGCGAGCGCTTGGCAAAACCCAACCCTGTAACAGTCAAAACAGATGTCCCCTTCTGCGCCACGATCATAGCGATGACTTCATCTTTCTTCCCAAGCGAAATCGCGCGCACACCGTGCGCCTGCCTGCCCATATCGCGGACTTTGGCTTCGGAAAACTTTATGGCCTTGCCGCCGCGGGTGCCGATCAATAATTCCTGCTGTCCGTCGGTCATCTCCACGCCGATAAGCTCATCATCCTTATCCAAGGTGATACCGATGATCCCGCCTTTGCGCGGGTTGCTATAGGCTTCCAGTTTAGTCTTTTTCACCTGGCCGTTTTTAGTCACCATGACCAGGTATTTGTCCGCGGAAAATTCCTTTACCGGGATAGTAGAACTGATCTTATAGCCGGCCGGCACCTCCAATAGGTTCACAATGGCCTTGCCCTTACTGACGCGGCTGGCCTGGGGTATCTCGTAGACCTTCAGCCAATGCACCTGGCCTTTATCGGTAAAGACCAGGACATAATCTTTAGTGGAGGCGACAAAGAGGTGCTCAATAAAATCTTCTTCCTTTACTTCAGCGCCCGTAGCCCCCCTGCCGCCGCGCTTTTGCTTACGATAAGCGCTCACCGGCAGGCGCTTGATGTATCCGCCGTGGCTTATAGTCACCACCACGTCTTCCTCGGCGATCAGGTCTTCGATCTCAAGGTCTTCCACCTCGCCGACGATATCCGTCCTGCGCTCGTCGCCGTATTTTTCCTTGAGGGCCGCCAACTCTTCCTTGATGATCCCTTCTATCTTTTTCTCGGACGCCAGTATCGCCCGGCATAATTCAATCTTCTTCAAGAGCTCAGCGTATTCGGCGTCTATCTTATCGCGCTCGAGTGCTGTCAAGCGCTGCAGCTGCATCTCCAAAATTGCCTGCGCCTGAATTTCGGAAAGCCCGAATTCCTTCATTAAGCGCTCTTTGGCTTCCTGGGTATTTTTGGAAGTCTTAATGGTCTTAATGATACGGTCAATAAACTGCAGGGCGATCTTTAATCCTTCTAATATGTGGGCGCGCTTCAGGGCCTTGTCCAATTCAAACTGGGTGCGCCTGCGGATGATCACCTTGCGGTGCTCGACGTAGGCATCTAAAACCTGGCGCAGGTTTAAAACTCTCGGCCGGTTATCCACCAGCGCCAGCGTAATAATACCGAAAGTACATTCTAATTGCGTGTGCTTGAAGAGCTGGTTTAAGACGATCTGTGATTCGGTGTCGCGCTTTAATTCCACCACGATGCGCATGCCGTCCCTGTCGGACTCGTCGCGCACATCGGAAATCCCTTCTATCTTTTTGTCCTCGACGAGTGCGGCTATATTCTCGATCAAGCCGGATTTTTGCACCTGATCAGGGATCTCGGTGATCACGATCATGTCCTTACCGT
>JAUYEC010000143.1 GCA_030691585.1 Candidatus Omnitrophota bacterium | reverse complement strand
AGGAGCAGGCCGGTTTTTTCAATGATCAACAGAATGGCCGCGAAGACAAACGCCAAGATAATAAATGACCTGCTGATATCCTGGATCTTCAGCGCGTAGAGAAAACTGCCGAAGATGATAAACCCGAAAACTGCCGTTTTTACAATAGTAAAAATAATATCAGGGAGCGGCCTGACCCGGAAAGATGCGTACATCCCAAAGAAGTAAAGCAGGCCTCCCCAAATCAGCAGGACCACCGGCAAAAACAGCATGAAGTAACCAAAATTAAAAGTCTGGATACCGGTGAACCTCATGCTGTGCGCCAGGAAAAACGCGGCTGTGACCACGCAGAGGTCAAAAAAGATCATCAGTTTTCGTAATACCGTATCGTGTTCTTTTAACATAGCTTTAAAAAAGGGGACAGCGACTTTTTTTATGCGAGACAACGACGCTTGAAAAAAAGTCGCTGTCCCCTTTTTTTAGAATTCCCCAGTTATTCCCGCGGTTACCGTGTTTTTCTTATAATCCCTGGAAGCGGTATTGGAATCGGTCTGGGCGTAGGAATAACCCAGGGTGGCCTTGAGGTACTCATTTAACTCATAAGCTAAGCCCGCGTAGCCGCCATACAAGTTATCCGTGATATCCTGATTGACATACTTACCGTTTCCGTAAAAACCGGTTAAATTCAGGCCGAAACGTTTTAAGAACTGCCGGTTAAACCTGCCTGAAAACTCCCAGTAATCAAAAACATCCTGCTCATAGGCATTGGCGTTGAATTGCTTTTTAAACGCCAGCGAAGAAGTCATATTTTTATCCATTTCATCGGTGATAGAGACAAAAAACAGCGGCTTGACATAGGTCTTGCTGCCAAAAGAATTTATGTAATCTACGCCGACTTTACCGTCTAAATAGAGCTGTTCGGTGAGGTATTGCCGGGCACCGAATGTGCCGGTATTGGTAAAAGCGGATTTGCCGGGGTCAAAACTGCGCGCGGCAAAGCCATACAGCGCCGACAAAATAGTCTTGGAGGTCACACTGTAGTTAAATCCGCCGCCTAAGCTATTGAGGTAAGAATTAGCGAGGTCGTCGCGGGAAAATATATCCAGGTCATTTTCGTAATTTGCGGCAAAAGCCAATTGCTTAGTCAGCTCCTTGTCATAATTAAAATAAAACCTGTTTTTGTAATAACTATACCTGCCGCTGACCATGCCAAAGGCATCGTCAAAACTGCCCGGCTCATAGGCGTGGATAAAATAATTATTCATGCCGATACGGTCATACCAGCTGAATTCTTTTTTTAGGCTGAAATTAAGGGATTCGGAGGTGTTGTTGTATTTAGTGTAGCGGGCAAAGAGCTGCTGGGTGATGTAGGTGGATAAAGATATGGACATGGTCTTGCCTTCGTAATCGGCGGCCAGTGACAAGGTGGCGTTCATGATAAAATCGCGCTTGGTCTCATCTTTGACGTAAGTGATGTTGTCGTCATAAGCCTCTTTAGCAGAGGCGCCCACGACCACATGCACATTGCCGATGTGGAATGCCTCTGCCTGCCGCGCGGAAAGCATGATCGCCAGAGCACACAACACAACTGTAATAGGAAACCTCGTCTTAACCATAGATTCGTCGTTTGAATCTCCTGTAGGGACAGGTTTCAAACCTGTCCCTACAGCTATTCTTTGTCCCCAAGTAACGCCAACAGGTCGCTCTTGCGGATGCGGTGATGCCCGCCAGGAGTCTTTAGCGTCCTTATTTTCTTCTGATAAATAAACTTTTTGAAGGTTGAAAGCGAAACATTTATAATTTCAGCTGCCTGCGCGGCAGTCAAAAAAGTTTCGTTCGGGTTGCGGGAGTCGTAGCTGGGCATTAAATCGTAGTAATCCGTATAAAATCGTGTAAATAGACGTAAGGATAAGTAGTATAGCGCCGCAATATATTTTGTCAAGCAACTTCTTAACAATCTTTTTAAACATTTTTCTATATAATAACTAATGACAGAGTAATGAAAAAGGGGACAGCGACTTTTTTTATGCGAGACAACGATGCGTGAAAAAAAGTCGCTGTCCCCTTTTTCTATTTTTTTTATTTCTTTTCTTTACAATCATGTTATAATATCGCCATGCGCGTGCTGTTTTTATTATTATTTCTTTTAACCGGCACAGCAGCGTACGCCCAGGATAATTTCTCCTCCTTCTACTTCCCTGTTGACGCATCCATGGCTCCGGATTACCAGGGTGTACCTGCCGAGACATTTGACAGCGGCAAGGCCGTGCTCGAGCCGCCCGCCGGTATTCACGGCTTTAACGCGGTAGCAAACCGCCATTTTACTTTTACCGACGGCACCCGCGCCCGTTTCTGGGGCACCAACCTCTGCTTTAACGCCTCTTTCCCCGAATACGATCAAGCCGAGATCCTTGCCGAACGCATTGCCTTCTTTGGCTTTAATGCCGTGCGCCTTCTGCATATGGACTATTCGTTTGAGCCGGACGGGATCTTTGAGGGCACCACCGGCCGCCTCAGCGCCAACCAGCTTAAGAAACGTGACTACTTTATTGTTCAATTAAAACAGCGCGGCATTTATATTAATATAGCCCTGCTTTCCTCGCGTTCATTTACCGAGGCTGACGGTGTGCCTGCGGCGGCACAGTTGGGCCGTGGTACAAAAGGCGCGGCCATTTTTGACCCCACTCTCATCGCCCTGCAAAAACAATACGCCTTGGACCTCTTGACCCACCTTAATCCTTATACCAAAATGCGCTATTGCGACGACCCGGCAATCGCCCTGATAGAGATTAACGACGACAACACCCTCGCCGGATTTAAACCGTCTGCGCTGCCGGAATATTATCAAAAAGAATATAATGAAATGCTGAATAAATGGTTGTCCGAGGCCAACAGGCGGGATGCCTACGAAGGCTCACAACTCTCGCTTACTCCGGAAATCCGGTCCTGGGAAATGGAAAAGCACGCCAAAACTTCCATGCTCAAGACTCTCGGCCAGAACGAAGTCATTTTATACGTAGATAAGGTCACCCCCACCCCATGGCATTTGCAATTTTGCGTCGGCGGGGTGCGCCTGGCAAAAGATTTTGAGTATGTGCTTAAATTCAGCGCGAAAGCTAACCACCCTTTGATTATCGGCGCGGAGACCCAACAGCACTTTCCTCCCTGGCAGAACCTGGGCCTGAGCCGGAATTTTGAGCTTACCGATAAATTCCAAACCTTTGAGGTGCCTTTTACAGCCACGGAAGACTGCGACAACGCCAAGGTCGGATTTATTGTCGGGTTTGAAACCGGAGACATCACTATAAAAGATGTGGATCTGCACGAAGACGTTAAAGCTGCGGAAATCCGGGACTTTAACTATTTTCTGGAAAAAAAGTATTTGAACGAAATGCGCGCCTATCTGCGCGACGATGTCGGAGTAAAAGTCCCTATCGGCATCGGCGCCAGCGCAAACCCGGCGCAGTTAAGCCTCCAGGAAGAATGCCTGGACTACGTTGACCACCGGGCTTTCTGGGACCTTCCGGCTCTGCCCGATAAGCCCGTGGACACAGGCGACTTCCGCATCCTGGACAAATCTATATTTACCAACCCTAACCGCGGCATTCTTTCTATAATTGCCAGCCCCAAGGGCGGAGCAAAACAGTCTCCCTGGACAGTCAGCGAATGGAGCCACTGTTACCCTAACCAGTTCGCCTATGAAACTCCCCTGCTTTTAGCGGAAAAGGCCCGGCAGAATGACTGGGACGCTTTATTCCAGTTTGTCTTCACCAGCGGCCACGGCGCCGAAAGAATCTATGATGACATCCACAGCTTCTTTGACATAAACTCCAACGCCCAACAGCTTATGCTTTGCTCTTTTGCCAGCCGGCTGTTCCTGAACAATGATAAGCGCCCGCCATTCACCTTCGGTATCACCAAAACATGCGCGATAATAAAATTCGGGGATCAGACCATCAAGATAGGCTCGATCAAAAATACCGACAGCGGCTGGACCCCCGAAGGCAAATTCGACTGGGGCAGTGCCCCCACCCTCTTGAGTAACTAAATAGGGGACAGCGACTTTTTTTCCCGCACCGTTATCTCGCATAAAAAAAAGTCGCTGTCCCCTATTTCTTATTTCTATTTCAACTTCCTACCTAACTTTCCTTCCAGATCCTGCACAAACGTGTCTAACCCTAACGGTCGGCCCGTAGAAGTATTTTTTCTGATATCTTTCAAGTACCCTTCTGGCTCTGGAGAATCAATGTATTTTTTCCAAGCATCAGGCGCCATACCCGTAAACCTGGATAAATCCCCAAGTTCGATTAAACCGGTATTTTTCCCTGTGACATGCGCTTCCGCGCTTGACCATGGCCACTGCCATGGCTTCTCTACAAGGCCGGCACGCACAGGATTTCTTTCTACATAACGAGCGGCGAGTAAAAAATGAGGCTCATCTAAGACGCAGGAATAATATCTCCCCTGCCATAAATGCCCTTTTTGTGTTAGTTTATCATTAAAATACTGCGAATAATGCATGTGCGCAGTATTAAGAGTTTTAGCCATGGAGTCCTCATTATCAGGCACGGCAACAAAATGAACGTGATTAGACATGAGACAATAGGCTAAAACAGATAGTCCATACTTGGAGCTGTATTCGTTGAACCATTTCAGATATTTCCGTCTGTCATAATCATCATGAAACACCTCCTGGCGGTAATTTCCCCTTTGCGTAATGTGGTGCGGCAAACCTACAGCGACAACCCTGGCAATTCGTGGCATAGTTTACCTCCTCCCTTCTACCTTAATAGACGCGGAAGGAGGCTAAATCTAACAAAAAAAAGGGGACAGCGACTTTTTTTTATGCGAGAAAATCATGCGTGAAAAAAAGTCGCTGTCCCCTTTTTCTTGTCCCCTTTTTCTTATTTTAAACTTTCAGCAAGCTCCGTGATATCGGCTGTTGTACGATTTACCTGCCCGGTTGTAGTAACCACGAATAATTTGTCCGCGCAAATAGACAAAGATTGACCTTTTTTATCGGGTAATCCGTAGGCCAGCCAGGATCCCGGACGGCCAACATAAATTCCGCCGCTCGTCCCCGCCGCAAAGTAAAGCCCGGTTCCTTCATCGCGAATTATTGCCATCGCATCTATACCAAGAGGTTTCCAGGTATCACCATGGTCTTCGCTATAAGAATTTTGGGCAAAAATAACCGACTTTCCGTCAATAATAGAAGCATAGATTACCGTGTTCTTGTAGCTGCAAAGCAACCAATGTTCACCGCTATCCAAGGTCCTATAGTTGTTATAAATAGTACGTATATAGGCAATATTATACGGGTCAATGGGGTCGGCTACGGCAGAATCCGTGGGCATGGATGACCACGGGATGTCGCCTCTACGCACTGTCCAATTACCTTCGGGCGTTTTCCTGATCGGCCCGGACATGGCGCCCCAATTTCCAACTCCCGCCCAACCATACCCATTTTGCATATCGACGCCAGAACAAGCATCCCACTCAAAGTGAAACGACCATTTGAAAGTTGCACCTTGGTCATCAGACACGATTATGCCGTTCCGAGTGGATATATAGAGTTTCCCTTGATCAACATCCATATCATAGAGATTGCGTGTCGACAAGTTAATGTTGACCGGCTGCCAATTCACCCCAAAGTCGCTGCTTTTGTATATACGGTGATTGCTGCTTAATTCGCCATAAATTCTAATAAAAAGGGAGCTGCCTAGAGTCTTAACTTCACTTACGATTTCCCCGCTAGCCACCGGAACAATGCTCTCCTTCCATAAATTTGTCTGGTCGAATCCCTTTTTCAGTATATCAAACCCTCTTTTCAGGAGCGCGTTGTTCTGCACCGCGGCATTTAAATCCTCTCTTATGCGTTGGTCAGCTTGCGCCCAGCCCTCGGCCTGAAGCGCAAGATTCCAGGAACCCTTGAGATAATTTGCCGTACATATTCCGCTAGCTTTATTGACACGCATGCTCTCCACATTATTAAGAGGCGAAATGAAAATTTTATTCTGCAGGATTAACGGGGTTCTATCTCGCAGGGCCTCCCACATTTTGACTGCCTGGCCAGGCCTGATATCAGAGATCATCCCGGCGTAATGCAACGCTAATACTTCAGAATTTCCGTCGTTTACCGCGACCGTCTTCCCGCCCACCCCGTATGCCTGATACCCGCCGTCAGCCTCCGGTGTTTCAACGGCAGATAAACCAAAGAGGCCGGTATTGGCTAGATACTTATTACGGCCGGGCACGTTGTACCAGCCGATTTGCGTATCGGCCATATTACTGCGATAGGCATCCCAGTCATTACCCCAAGCATCAGTCCCCGAGAATACAACCGGATATAAAACATTATCAATAAATCCTGAGCCGTTATCGGAAGGTTGGCCGCCCATTGCAGCCCTATTACCGGAACTAGACGCATATGCCCAGTTTACGCCTATAGTTTCCATGCCAAAACCGCCCCAGGAATAAGGGATCTTATTTCCTTCATAAGTATAGCCGTGCCCGATAAAGTTATCATTTGATAAAAGGCCGTCCCATTTGATCCGTTTTAAGAAATCTTCCAACGGCCCAAGCTGCGCCTGCGGGTCGCCGATAAGCTGCAATGCAGTAATAATATCCAATGCGGCATACGATGTATCCCCTGAAGACCATTCTGTGCCGGCATAAACGTCATGAGGCGCAATAGCGACGGTTCCGCCATTGCGGGTAAAATGCGGCCACAAACCATTTATGCCTGACGGGCCGCGGGGAACCCGGTTAATTAACGTATCCGCGATCTTGGTAATTACCGCAGTTGCGTCTTCCAGCGAAACATACCCTTTTTTATGCGCATAGTAAATAATTTTAGCCAGCTTTGCCGTGGCGGTAATATTTTCAAAATCACCGTTATTAAAACTACTGCGGTCCTGCACCATGCCGGTAGCAGGATCATAATTTGCCATGAGCCAGCTGAAAGTCCAAAGGAAAGCCTGCTCCTGTGAAGACACCTTGCTTAGATCCGGGACCCACGTACGTAACCTGATCTTGTCAATACTGATAGCATCGCCTTTCTTGGCCTTGTCTAAAATCCAGGAAACAAGCTTAACTTTCTTTTTGCAACTCTCCGGCAAGCTCCATATAAATGTGCGCGGGTAAGTTAAAGATCTTATATTAGCAAACTGCTGAGTACCGATAATATTGCCGGATTCATCCTTAAGCTCAACCCTAAGACACAACCCGGAATTACTTGTTGGGGACTTAACTTGATTAACGGTAATTTCTATATCGGTAACCTCTCCCTGATATTCGCTTTTCACGTAAGGGCCGAAAATTGCTTTAAGATCGAGCGGTATGTTATCCTTATTTACCTTGATCAAGCTATACCACATTCCTGCCCAGGTCCAACCTGCTCCGCCGGGATTGACAAGCGCGGTAGCGCTATAGCTGGAGTTTCCATCCCATTGATAAGCAATCTCGCTTTCTGAGTTCATCAAACCGCGGTCGCCACCGGTATAGTTGTAATAATAACCTTGTGTTGGCAGAGGCTTATCGTACTCATCGACGATCGCCCAGTAAAGAAGGCCGCTTATCGTCCAGGTGCCCATGTTCGCCCATACTCCCGACGAGGCGTTAGAATCATCCTTTAGCCAAATGTAGATATTCTTCACGCCCGTGAAGGCTTGTTTAAACGTAACCGCCCACTTGATCGTAAGAGCAGTGCCGGTAGCCGAGACAGTTGTCGCGGCGCAGTTCAATATAGCGTATGAGTTTTGGATAATGTTGGGTGTGCCCGGAGCATAACCGCCCAGCCAGGTCGCGTCAAAGTCATCGCGCAGATAAAATCTATTTGTATCTTGGTTGTAGTAACCGTAAAGACAGGTGCTGCCGCTTACCTTTGTATTTATCAGGATATGGGCCAATTGAATATCCTGCCAGCCGTTGGCGTCGGAATAAGTTGTTTCAAATACCACCTCATTGTTGGGAAGGCCGGATCCCTGGGAGGGGCTCAATGTAACCACCTTAGGAGCCTGGTTGGGGAAAGATATGGTGTCGAAATAAGCAGCCGACCAGTTTCCGGCCTTATCCTTAAACTTGGCATATACCGTCTTTGTGCCGATGCCGGCACTTAAGGCCCATGCCTTGTTTATGGCGTATGGCTCGGCGGCTGACCAGGTAGAATTATCATTGGAGAATTTCATTTCGCTGACGCCCGATTCGCTGTCCTGCGCCAAAAGAGCGAGATTGACATCCATGGAACTGGTGGATGCGGCCCCGCCTGCTATGTTAATCGAACCGGTCGGTGGAGTCACATCCTGCGTGGGTGCCGCTTGGCCGGATACCGCTACGCCATAGATAATTGGATAATAGTTCTGGCACTTTTCAATATAAATTCTGACGTAGCGGTAGGTGCCGGAAAGACTGATGTCCCTCTGCGTAGGGTTGGCCTTGCCGCCCACCGACGATAAGTCAATCTGCAGCTTGGCCCAGGTTTTGGCATCGTTTGAACCTTGGATCTGGTATTTGGTTGAGCCGTAATCTTTGTGCCAAAGGATAGAGATTTGGGTCAAGGTACATGCCTTACCTAAATCCATCTGCAGCCACCAGAATGACGGCCTGCTGAAGAAACTCCCTGCCCCGCGCCAATAAGTGGCACTACTATTATCAATAGCCTTGACAGCAGTATAAGAACCAGAGGTGCTGGAGGCGCTGGCCGAGACAATAGCCAGGCCGTTTCCCGGGGCCGGCGGTGGAGGTGGCGGCGGAACAGCATTATTTACCGTAACATTGACGACTTGCGACTCACCTTTGTTATTGCTGGTGTCATAAGCAATGGCTTTGAGGGCGTGCGTTGTATTTGAAGCAGTTGCTGTATTCCAGGAATAGATGACGGGTGGATCTAGATAACGGGGGTTATAGGTATAAGTGTATTTTAGGGCGCCATCAATATAGATTTCAACCCGGGATACACTCTTATTATCCGTGGCAGAAACGTGAATATAGCATGTTCCGGATACTGTGGAGTTATTTGCTGGGTTAGTGATGGAAACTTGCGGCGGGGTGGTGTCTGCGGCGGGCGGCTTAGGCGCCATACCCAGAGAGAAGAACACAAGAAAAGCCAGCGCAAAAAAACTTTTTCGTCTCAACATAACCGCCTCCTGATTAATTAGGAACAGCAACCTATTTATTAAGAAATTATAGACAAAAAAAGAGGGTCATTAAACTGACCCTCTGGTTAACCTCCATCAACCACGAGTTTCACTGCTGGCATAGAATATCCTCGTTGTTACGTCAAGCTCGCTGTAGAACAAATCTCATGCTGTCCC